>JALZBG010000045.1 GCA_030947645.1 Vulcanimicrobiota bacterium
TTACGGCGAGCAAGCACGGCATCTCATTAAGGGCGGCGTCGACTTGCTGCTCCTTGAGACCAGTCAGGACTTGCTTGAGATGAAGGCGGCTGTCAGCGGAATCGTCCGCGAGTTTGCGCGCGGCGCGCGGCGCGTCCCCATTCAAGCTCAAGCAACGCTCGATATTACGGGAAGAATGTTGCTTGGGACGGATATTCGTGCGGTGTGCGCTACTCTGGAAGCGCTTGCAATCGATGTGATCGGACTCAACTGTTCGACCGGCCCCACCCACATGCGCGAACCGGTACGGTATCTCAGCGAAGTTTCCACAAAGTACATCAGCGTGGTACCGAATGCGGGGTTGCCGCTGATGGGCGCCAAGGGCGAAACCATTTATCCGGAAACCCCGCAAGAAATGGCGCGCGAACTTGGAGCGTTCGTGCGCGACTTTGGAGTCAACGCGATAGGCGGATGTTGTGGAACGACCCCCGCGCACATTACCGCCATAAAGGCTGCTATCGTAGGACTAACTCCGCGAACACCGCGAGCCCGAGGCGGCGAGCTGGTGGCTTCGGCCATGACCGCCATCGCGCTGGAACAGGTGCCGCGACCCCTTTTGGTAGGCGAGCGGATTAACGCGCAAGGGTCGCGCAAGATCAAGCGGCTGCTGTTGGAGGAAGCGTACGACGACATCATGCTTGTTGCGCGCGAGCAGGTGGAAGGCGGAGCGCACGTCTTAGACGTTTGTTGCGCGCTTACCGAACGTACCGACGAAGACGAGCAGATGCGCGTTGTAGTCAAACGGCTCGCGCAGTCCACCGAGGCACCGCTGATGATCGATTCCACGGAAGCTAAGGTCATTGAAGCGGCACTCAAGATGTATGCGGGCCGCGCAATCGTCAATTCCATCAATTTGGAAAACGGCCGTATCAAAATTGATTCGGTCATGCCGCTGGTGCGTGAAGCCGGTGCGGCTGTTGTTGCCTTGACGATAGACGAAACCGGAATGGCAAAAACCGCGTCGCAAAAACTTCAAGTGGCTCGCAGAATTTACGATATATGCGTGAATGAGTACGGCTTGCCGCCGGGTGCTTTAATTTTCGACGCGTTGACGTTTACGCTGGCGACGGGCGATGCCGAATTCCTACATTCCGCTGTCGAGACAATCGAGGGCGTCCGCCTGATTAAGCAAAGCTTACCGGGTGTCCTGACTTCCCTGGGGGTTTCAAACGTCTCCTTCGGACTGAAACCTCCGGCGCGAGCCGCCGTGAACTCGGTCATGTTGCATCACTGCGTGCAAGCGGGGCTTGACATGGCGCTGGTACACGCCAAAGAGATTAGTCCCTACTCAGAACTGGGAGCGACGGAGCGTGAGCTGTGCGATGATCTGGTGCTCAACCGCCGGCCGGATGCGTTGCAGCGCGTTATCGAACATTGGGAAGCGCAAGCACCGACTTCCGCCGGAGCGGTCATCGTCGACGACGACGCAACGGCTCCGGTTGCCACGCGGATTCACAATGCCATTCTTCGTCGGCGCAAGGACGGTATCGAAGCGAAGATCGATGAGGCTTTGCAGACTCGCGATCCGGTTGACGTGTTGAACAACGTCCTGTTGCCGGCCATGAAAGAGGTTGGCGACAAGTTCGGCGCGGGGGAATTGATCTTACCGTTTGTCTTGCAATCGGCGGAAGTCATGAAGAAAGCCGTTGCGCATCTTGAACAGTTTCTTGAGAAAAATGAAGGACAAACAAAAGGCAAGGTCGTGTTGGCAACGGTGTTCGGCGACGTGCACGACATCGGTAAGAACCTGGTGAACACCATTCTTACCAACAACGGCTACACCGTGTACGATCTTGGCAAGCAAGTTCCAATGAATACGATTTTGGAAAAGGCCGTGGACGTTCAAGCGGATGCCATTGGGCTTTCGGCGCTGCTGGTGTCCACGTCGAAGCAGATGCCCATCTGCGTTGCCGAACAAGATGCACGCGGGTTGGCCTTTCCGGTGTTGGTCGGAGGCGCTGCCATCAACCGGGATTTCGGCCGACGCATCTCGTTGCTCGACGAAGGACGGCGGTTCTTCGAGCCGGGACTCTTCTATGCGAAGGACGCGTTCGAAGGGCTCGATGTGATGGATCAACTCACTTCGGCTCCAAACGCGCGAGAACGACTCGTCAGCCGCACGCGCGATGAGGCGTACGCACTGCGGGATGCTCCAAAGAAAACGGCGGCCGTATCCAATGGCAAAACGTCGGCAGTGAAAGGTGACTTGGCAGCCATTCCGCCGCTACCGTTCCTGGGGCCACGGATTGTGCGGGACATTGACCTTCGTGAGTTATGGCAGTGCTTTGATTTGAGGAGTTTGTACCGGCTCTCCTGGGGCGGTGCCAACACCAAAGGCGCACAGTGGGAAGCTTTACTGCGCGATGAATTCGAACCGCGGCTGCGTCGCTTTGAACAAGCCGCCGAGCATGACGGTACTCTGCAACCCAAAATCGTCTATGGTTTCTTTCGCGCATCAGGCATCGACAACGATGTTATTGTGTACGATCCGCTCGAGACCAACAAAGAAATCGCGCGCTTTTCGTTTGCGCGTCAGCCGGGCGGAGATCACCTGTGCCTTGCGGACTATCTTCGCGGACCGCAAGAAGGCCGCGGAACCGACCTGATAGCGTTGCAGGTCGTCACCGTAGGCGACAAGGTTTCGCGGAAAATCGAGCAGTTGCAGCAGGCGGGCGACTACAGCGAATCTTATTTCTTGCACGGTTTTTCCGTACAATCGGCAGAGGCTCTTGCGGAGTACTCGCACCGGCGTATTCGGCGCGAACTGGGTTTGGACGTACATCAAGGGAAGCGCTATTCTTGGGGATACGGAGCCTGCCCGGATCTGTCGCAGCACGACACGGCGTTTCGTTTGCTGGACGCGCAGCGGGCAATCGGTGTCGAGCTTACCTCAGCGCATCAAATTGTTCCGGAACAGTCGACCGCCGCAATCATCATGCATCATCCTAAGGCGGCGTATTTCAACGCCGCGGCGGTCCGGGAATTAACACCCGCTTAGCGCTTCGAGCGCTGTACCTTTGTTGTCTCGGAGCGCTCTGTTTCTCGTTGGCGACGGCTCAGTTCGTTCTGGCGGACACGCCCGATGCAACGCTGTTGGAACGAGCAAACATCGAAATGGCAACGGGCGATGCAAAGAGCGCCGCAACGGACTATGGCGTTTACTTGGTCAACAATCCATCGGATGCCGATGCGTGGCTGCAATTGTCGCGTGCAGACGCCGTTCTGGGCGACCAGGTAAAGTCTACCGCGGATTTTTGCCGCTATCTGGCAGCCGCTCCTGAGGAGCAGCCTACAGCCGCTCCATACCGCCGTGGCAACATCTCGGGTTATGTGGAGCACGACAGTCATTATTCGGATACATTTTACGGCGCCGACGTGAGCTACGATCTTGCCACCACCAAGTTGACGCCTTACATCATCCTGCACGATACCGCCGACACGAGATCCGGTGCGGGAATCTCCCAAATCTTTAGTGACAATGCCGTCGTTCTGAACTTCGCGCTTCGCACCGGACTGGGCTCTCACGGTTTGGCGTTTGCAGAGGCTGGTAACGCTTTTGGCTTGCGCGGCTCGCCCAGTGCTTCAGACTTTCGCGGCGGCCTGGTCTATTTCAACGAATTCGGCTCGAGCAAAACGGGCCACACGGTCGCGAATGGCAGTTTGGTGGAATACTCGCGATTTGCGGGCAACGTCATTCTGTACGGTTCGCTCGTCCACGACTTTCCGCTGTTGCGGCAATTGCGGGGCGTAGTGGGATCAACTCTGGGGGCCGATGCGCATCGGGATTATTTCAATAACTTCGGAGAGATTTTCGGCGGGGTTCAGTATTCGTCGCATGGAGTCACGATACGGTACGTTCGCCTCTATGGAACTTACTTAAACCGTGGCGTGGATCGGCCCGATCCCATCGACTACAGCTCCACGCGCCCCGCATTGCTTTTCGGATTCCCGTTCTAACCGGACGGCCGGGACAAGCGAAGGGAACACGTCCCGCCCGGCGTAACCCATCGTCTCCACGGCGGCGCTTTGCGTCGTTTTCCGCTTGCTACGGAGGCTATCGATGCGCCCTAAACAATCTGCTTTGCGAGTCTTTGCCGTCGCAGCCCTGGCCGCATCGCTTGCCGCTTGCTCCAGCCACCATAGTTCTTCAACGGCGAAAAGCCGTTCGTCGGCTCAAGTTCCCTCAGGCAATGTCATCAAGATCGGCATCGATTTACCTGTCAGCGGCGCTGATGCGTCCATCGGTGTTACCACGCGAAACGGTGCTGTGATGGCTATCGAGGAAGCGAACAAGAAAGGCGTGCCTAGCGGCTTTCAAATCAAAGCTGACGATTTAGACGATGCCGTGAACGGCGTTCACAGCCCTCAGCAGGGCGCGTCGAACGTGCGAACTTTTATTTCCGATCCTTCCGTGCTTGCCATGATTGGACCGTTCAATTCCAATGTCGCGAAGTCGCAGATCCCCTTGACGAATGAAGCAGGGCTCGCGCAAGTCAGCCCTTCCAACACCAATGATGGCTTGACAAAGGGTGCCGATGCTGCAACATTGCGTCGGAATCGGCCCGACCTGAACACCTATTTTCGGGTTTGCACCATTGATTCTCGTCAGGGCCAGGCAGCGGCGCAGTTCGCGCGCCGGTTGCACTTCAACAAAGCATATGTCATTGATGACAACGAGACCTACGGACTCGGTCTTGCCAACGTTTTCGAAAACAGTTTCAAACAAGCCGGCGGTACCATCCTCGGACACGATCACATTACGAAGAATCAGCAAGACTTCAAGGCGCTGTTGACCAAAATCGGGGCATCTCATCCCGATGTAATTTTCTTTGGCGGCACGACCAGCAATGGTGGCGGACTCATTCGCAAGCAGATGTTCGATGCAGGAATGAATAATGTGGCCTACATGGGTGGTGACGGAATCAGCGATCCGGAATTTTTAAAAGTGGCCGGTACGTCCGCCAATGGCTCGTATTACACGGTGGCGGCTCCGAACGCTGCAGCGCTGCCATCGGCCAGATCCTTCGTTGAGGCATACCGGAAACGCTGGGGTTCGGACGTAGGACCGTACAGCGCAAGCGCATACACTGCGGCGAACGTGCTGGTGGCCGCCATCGACGAAGCCATTCGTGCCAACGGTAACAAGATGCCCACGCGGGAGCAGGTGCTCAAGAACGTGGCCGCCACAAAAAACATGGAATCCCCGATCGGGAAGGTGGGCTTCGATAAGGACGGCGATTCCACCAATCCCATCTTGAGCTTGTACGCCGTGAAAAACGGCAAGGCGGTTTTCAACGGCCAGCTCAACCTGATGATCTAAGCCGCGTTTGCACGATTTTTTTCAGCAGCTTATAAACGGGCTTTCCCTAGGGGGTATCTACGCGCTCATTGCGCTCGGCTACACGATGGTGTATGGGATCATCGAGCTGATCAACTTCGCGCATGGCGACGTCTACACGCTCGGAACATTTTTTTCACTCGCGATTCTTGGGTTGCTGGGCGTCTCCGGACAGTTGAATGGAGCCGCGCTCATTATTGACGTCGGGATCGCTGTACTTGGTGCAATGGTTCTGTGCGGTTTAGTGGGGATGCTGATCGAACGGCTCGCCTACCGGCGCCTGCGAAACGCACCGCGACTGGCGCCGCTGATTACTGCAATCGGCGTTTCCTTTATTCTAGAGAATGTGATGCAAATTTGGAAAGGTCCCTCGCCGATTCCCTTTCCGCAAGTCATTCCAAACCCAGCGTTTTTCGTTGGCGGGATCGAGATTCAGGCCAAGCAGGTTCTTGTGGTGCTGTTCGCGCTTGTGATGATGGTCGTGCTGCAAATCTTCATTTACAACACGCGCATGGGCAAGGCAATGCGGGCGACGGCGCAAGATCGCGATGCGGCGCAACTCATGGGCATCAACATCAACACGACCATTGCCTTGACGTTTCTGATCGGTAGCGCGCTTGCAGGCGCCGCAGGCTTTGTATCAGGAGTGTATTATCAGTCGACGTGGTTTTTCAACGGCTTCAACGCCGGGCTCAAAGCATTCACCGCGGCCGTACTGGGCGGGATCGGTAATTTGGCCGGAGCGATGCTGGGCGGGTTTGCAATCGGCGTCATCGAGGCGTTCACTGCCCAATACATCTCCGATCAATGGACGAATGTGGTGGTCTTCTCGGTGCTGGTGCTGGTGCTCATTTTCAGGCCTTCCGGCTTGCTCGGGGAGTCATTACCGGAAAAGGTATGACGCAGCGTGTAAAAGTGCTCCTGTTGGCCGCCGGCGCGGTAGCTTTGCTGCTGTTGCCGCAGATCGACCATAACGATTCGCATTTCAATCTGTTGGTCGACGCCGGTGTGTACGTTATTTTGGCCCTGGGTTTGAATATCGTGGTCGGCTTTGCCGGGTTGCTCGATCTGGGCTATGCGGCGTTTTTTGCGATTGGTTCGTACTCGTACGCGATGCTGGCGAGCCCTCAATTCAACCTGCACGTCCCATTTTGGGTCATGCTATTCCTCGCTTCGGCGATAGCTGCTCTGTCCGGACTTCTGCTGGGTGCGCCGACCCTTCGGTTACGGGGAGATTATCTTGCGATCGTCACGCTCGGTTTCGGCGAAATCGTACCCCAAACATTTTTGAATCTTTCAAAATATACCGGCGGACCAAACGGTCTATCGGCGCTCGATCAGCCGTCCTTTTTTGGACACCCGTTCAGCTCGTCGTCCTTGCCCTATTACTATGTCATCCTGTTTTTGATTGCGCTGGCGTTGCTACTCGCGCGAAATCTGCGCGACAGCCGCTTAGGGCGCGCGTGGATGGCGATTCGTGAAGACGAACTGGCGGCAAGACACATGGGAATAAACACTACCACCGCAAAGCTTTCGGCGTTTGCGCTTGGCGCATCGTTTAGCGGTCTGGCCGGAGTGGTATTTGCGTCCAAGCTGCAACTCGTATCCCCGGACTCGTTTCAGTTCTCGGTCAGCGTTTTGGTTTTGGCAATGCTGGTTCTAGGAGGGATGGGGAACATTGCCGGTGTGGTGATCGGCAGTTTAATCCTCTCGGCTTTAAACAATATCATCTTGCCCCAGGCCAACAACATCGCGGCGAGCGTAAACCTGCACGTGGATGTCACCAACTACCGCTTTTTCATCTACGGTGGCGTGTTGGTGGCCATCATGCTGTTCAAACCGGAAGGTCTCGTACCCAACCGCCAGCGACGCGCCGAACTTCGGGCCGCACTCGTCGACCCACAGCTCTCGGCGCAGGCCCAGTCCGTGTACAACGAGGCCGCGCCCTAAAGTGTATCGCCCCGCCTGCGCTTTGTGCCACGCCGTTTGCGGGACGGCACACTAATGCCAGTGTTTCAGATGGATAATGTTACCAAGCAGTTCGGTGGGCTCACCGCAGTGCACGATGTCTCTTTCGCGATTGAGCTTGGAGCAATTATTGCGATGATCGGACCCAACGGCGCCGGCAAGTCAACGGTGTTTAATATTATTACCGGCATTTATCAGCCCACGAAGGGTACCATCCAATTTGACGGGCGACACATCGAAGGGTTACGCACCGATCTCGTCACGAAAGCGGGCATCGCCCGTACATTTCAAAATATTCGGCTGTTTTCGTTTATGTCGGCATTGGACAATGTGATGACGGGCGAGCACCCGCGAATGCATGCCAAACTGTGGGATTCGCTGTTGCACACTCCGCAAATGCGTGCAGAGGAACGTTCGGTACGTGCCCGCGCGCTGGAACTGTTGCGTTTTGTCGGCTTAGAATCCGACGCGGACAATTATGCGCGAAACCTGTCTTATGGGTCCCAACGCAGGCTTGAAATTGCGCGCGCGCTGGCAAGCAGCCCGAAGATGCTCTTGCTGGACGAACCTGCAGCCGGCATGAACCCGCGCGAGAAAACTGAGTTGGTCGCCCTAATCCGGAGGATTCGCGAGAGCGGCGTCACGGTGTTCCTCATCGAGCACGACATGGGTCTGGTGATGGAAATCAGCGAGCGCATTACCGTTCTCGATCACGGTGACAAGATCGCTGAAGGATCGCCGGCCCAGATTCGCGCCGACGAGCGCGTTATCGAGGCGTATCTAGGCAGGCCTGCATGAGTCTGCTGGAAGTCAGCGGTCTCGATGCGCATTATGGGCGCATTCAGGCGCTTTCCAACGTGAGCGTTCGAGTCGAGGAAGGCGAGATCGTCACGCTGATCGGCGCAAACGGCGCGGGGAAAACGACTACGCTGCGGGCGATCAGCGGGTTGGTGAGGCCGTCACGCGGCAGCATCATTTTTGCAAACTCAAATCTGCTCAAAGAGACGCCGGACGGCATCGTGCGCGCAGGGATTGGACATTCACCCGAGGGCCGGCGGGTCTTCGCGCGCATGTCCGTTCGGGAAAACTTGGAGTTGGGAGCGTACACTCGCAGAAGCCGGCCAGACATTGCGCAAGACACCGAATACATTTTTGCAACGTTTCCTCGATTGCATGAAAGACGGGACCAACAAGCCGGAACGCTTTCGGGCGGGGAGCAGCAGATGCTGGCAATGGGCCGTGCCTTGATGTGCCGCCCAAAGTTGTTACTGCTGGACGAGCCGTCGCTCGGGCTCTCGCCGGTCCTGGTGCAAACGATCTTTCAAGTAATTCGTGAAATCAACGGACGCGGCACGACGATTCTCTTAGTCGAACAAAACGCTCGCCAGGCGCTTTCCATTGCCGCGCGTGGTTACGTCCTCGAAGTGGGAAAAATCGCTTTTGAAGATACCGGCCCGAATCTCATGGCAAGCCCCGCCGTCCAAGCCGCCTATCTCGGCGGCGCGGCGTAAGGCCGTGAAAGCCGCAAGGATTACCACGAAGAATGCTTCTGCATGCACGATCGCCGCCATTGGTTTAGAAGGACGGGTTGGCTCAACTGGATTCCGATTAGCCGGGAGGGTTGGCTGGCAACGGCCGTCTTCGTAGCGCTCGTCTGGCTGGGCCTCAAGCTATTGGCACACGAGTCATTGCCGTTGTGGTTGGCTGTTGCGTGGACGGCCGTCTGCATAATAGCCTTGCTTTTTCTTGTCGTGAAAACCACGGATCCGCAGGCGTAACTCAGGCATGAAAACGCTGTCACCCTGAGCCTGTCGAAGGGTGGTGTTATCGAAATGTGAATGCAGATCAATCATGCCGGATCGAGATTTTCGGCGCCATGCTTCGACACGCTCAGCATGACATTGTTGCGGAGGCCGCGACATTCGTGCCGTCTCAGCGTCACATTGTTGAGTGCTCGCCATGCGTTTGCGGGCAGCATGACACGGCTTGTCAGGGGCCCGTGTTAAAAAGAACTGGCAGCGGCGGCAGTCGGTTGCAGGCAATTTCCGGAGACCAGTTCCCCGCCAACCATCGTGCCGATAACGGCATGGTGTTGATCCCAGAACGAGAAGTCTGCGCGAGAGCCAACCGCAATGGTTCCGATGTCCCGTTCGGAATTGAGCAATTGCGCGGGGGCGAAGGTCGCTGCGACGATGGCGCGTTCGAACGGCAGCTCCGTATATGACATGTAGTTGCGCAACGCGCGGTCCATCTCCAGCGCGCTTCCGGCGATTGTCCCATCATCCGAGCGTACGACGCCGCCTTCTATTTTGTAGCCGGGGCCCGACGGTGGCATGTTATCGGTTGCGAGGACCACTCGGTCGCCCAAAGTTCGATGCAAGATATCGATCATGGCGGGCGCGACGTGATGTCCGTCACAAATCACTTGCACGGTAGTGCGCTTGTCTTGAATGAAGGCAGCGAGCAACGAGGGTTCACGATGGTCCAGCGGCGGCATGGCGTTGAACGCGTGCGTGAGCGTTCGAAAGCCTACTCCAATTGCCAGCATTCCTTCGCGATAGCGGGCGGATGTGTGGCCCGCCGAACACACGATTCCTTGATCGTAGAAAAGTCGTGCAACATCGCTTACGCCGTCCATCTCCGGTGCCATGGTAACCATCAGACATGTGCCCCTAGAGGCGTCCATGAGCGCGGCTGCCCGTTGCGTATTTGCGGGAAGGATCCACTCATTACGGTGAATGCGGCGAAATTTCGGATTGAGGAACGGGCCTTCGAAATGGATTCCCAAACAGCGCGCACCTTGCGGGGCCCTTTCTTCTAAATCGTGTGCGGCTTCGGCCACTTCGGATGCGGCGTGCAACATGGACTCCCAGGGCGCGGTCATGATACTGGCAACAAATGCAGTGGCGCCGCTTCGCGCGTACGCTTTTGAGGCGACCGGAACAGCATTTCCTTGGTCCCGGTTGAACAAAAACTCATCGGCGCCGTTCGTATGAACGTCAATCATTCCCGGAGCGATGGTCGCACCGGCAGGAAGCAAAAAGTCGCTTGGCCCATCGCTGTCCAGAATCTCCGAGATTCTGCCGTTGTGAACGGTGATGCGACCCTGACCCGACGTTCCATCGCCCAGCGCTAGCCCAGTGAAGCCTAAAGTGAACCGTTGCGACGTAGTGATGGCCTCCGTTAAGAGGGCGTGTTTCCCGCCGGCATGTAGTATTCCCACGGAAAATAGAACTTAACGGGGTCTGAACAACCGTCGCAACGCGCGTACGAAAGACGGTGAATTGCGCTCTTGCGTCGCGCTCGCTGGCGCAGCGGTTGTCTTGACGCCCGCAGAGCTACGTTCGAGGCGCGCAAGGCGCTGCATATGCTCTTGCGCATGTGCCGATACGGTTGAGCTCAGTGCCTCAAGCTCATTCCAACCCGCCGGCGCGCGTTCGGCGCGTCTTGCTTGGTTATATTCGAACGTCGAAACTGTAAAGATTCGCTTGGGAAGGACGTTTCGCTGCCGCAGATACTGCCAAGCGAGGTCAACGACCTCACGGCGTTCTTGCGCCGCTTCGTTATCCGCTAGAGTATGCACGAAGGTCATCGGCTTATTTAGATCGGCGACTCGTCCGTACATGTTTAGTTCTAGATCTGAAAGTTGGCGGGAGAAGAGGCACAAAATTTCGCTTGCAGCGCGCGCTGCGACCATGCAAATCTCCGCCGTTCGACCATCGCCCATGTCAAATGCCGGAGCATGCACCAGCACTAACTGCCGTGGAAGCTGCCATGGCGTTTCTATAAGCACTGGGTTACGAGTGGCTTCATCCAGCGCCGACTCAATCTCAACTTCCGACCATTCACCAAGATTGTTCAGCGAATGCGCTCTTTCAATCGGACCGTATCGAACGTGCACGGGAAACGCGATCTCGCCCGCCGTTTCATCGTGCAACACCCGAGACCCGGCGATCGCATTGATCAAACTCGATTTTCCGCGGCGAAGGCCTCCGAGAACGCAAACGCGCCAGCGCTCGGGGCGCAGTCCACGATCGTACGCGCTTTCATCAAATGCGGCCAACTCGGCGTGAGCTCGACGGATTTCTTCAGGACCCGTTTGCGCCGGTGGCGTTTCGGGATTACGCTGTAGAAAGTCACCGATCGCTGTTGCAAGCCGATCGTATTCGTCTTGAACTTCGCTGCGCTGGTGTTGAAACCGTTCGATGGTTTGTGCGAGCTCAACCGGGCTGTTGCGGAGTTGTGATGCGCGATCGATGCTGCCGAGGCAGATATCGTGCTGCTTCCTGAATGCCTCCGATAAGAAACATGATAAGTCGTCGAACATCAGAGCGATCTTATCGGCCAAGGAGTCGACGAAATTTGTTACTTGTGCGTGCAGGCGCGGAAAAATATGCGCACGTAAGTCGTTGCTCAGCTCCCGCTTCATGTACCGCCCCTTTTGCGCCGCAGTGAACCGTTCCGCGATGTCGGCTACGATATCTATTGAGATTTCGCCCACGGCTTGGAGAACGATAGTTCCTCGCAGAGCGCCCAGCGGTTCTGCGCTCCACGCAGCGGTCCCAGGACGTGCACCAAAGGCTTGCGCGCCCGCATTACTGATGGAGAATTCGAGATCGACAAATTCTTGCGAACGCTGCAAGATATCTTGAAGCGTCGAAACGGTATCGGCTGCCAAGCCGGCGGCGAAATGGCCCACCAGATCAGCCACCGCACCGTCTACCATGATGTGCAGCTTAGCTCGGTCTTGCAATCGCGCAATATCCGCGGTATCGAATGTGCGCTCCAGGTTAGTT
>JALZBG010000154.1 GCA_030947645.1 Vulcanimicrobiota bacterium
AGCTTCGCGGTAAGCAGCGGACCAAACAAGTATGGATCCAAGACGAAAACGGGGAACCGAAGCAAATACGGCTCAGTTACCTACGGCGAAAATACACGGCACGGGATGCGCAACCCGCTTACGTCGTACACCTGGCAAAGATAAACGCGGGTAAGTTCGTCGCTTCGAAGCCCGTGACGGTGCGTGGTCCGCTTGCAGGCCGAAAAGCCGCCGGAATCTAGTGGGCCTAGAGGCAATTGTGAGCAAATTGTGACCAAAACGGTAAAAACCGGGATTTTAGGTCGGCATTCAGAACAGGGTCGTCGTCCAAACCCTCATGGAATAAGGCTTTACAAGCTATGGGAGAGTACGGGTCTGGTGGCTCGCACGGTCTTCAAAACCGCTGAGGTCTTCGCAAGGAGACTGCTAGGTTCGATTCCTAGACTTTCCCGCCACCTTACTACGTACGGTTTTCCAGTTTTGGTAGGCTGTTGACCAAAGGTCCAGGCTCGGATTCGTGTGCTCCGTTTTACGTTCCCTGAGCGATAGCTATGGCGTCGTGACGTAGTCGTTGCTTGCGTTGAAATCACCCCGGCCGACAGGGAGCAGATCCAGTACATGCCACGTCGGCGAGAGCAGATCGATGCCGCGCAATCCGCCGTCGCTCATCGCTGCATGCCCGGTGTACACGTGATGGATTCCCGAGGGCTTCTTCGCGAATACGAGGATCGTCGGCTGCGGATCACCTTTCGAATCTTCGGCGCCCGTATCTTTTGCAAACCATGCGTCCTTATCGGAAAGTACGCGCAAGCGTCTCCATCCGCGGAGCATTTTCCAATCGCGCAAGGCCGGGACGGGCGCAAACGACGCGACGACGATGTTTGCATTCTGTTCTATGTGTTGAGCCACAGCATCGAGACCGTCGACCCACATGGAACACATCGGGCAGAATTCCTTATCGTCCTGCCAGTACATGAGGTGATACATCATTAGATACGGTTTCCCGTTTGCAAACAGTTCAGAGAGGCGTACTTCTCGATCGCCGTCGAGAAACACGTAGTCCTTGACCTCGGGCCCCTCCGGCAAAGCGCGGCGCAATGCTGCAACACGTCCCACGTGATCGCGCAGTTCGACCTCCGCGGCGTCGAGTTTCTTGCGCGCGTCCGTGTAGTCGCTTGTTGCGCCCGGCATGTTGATAACCACCTCCGTCATCATCGCGCCGGCTCCAGATGCGCCGTGAGTTTATCGAGAACCTGATTCCAGCCTTCCGTGTGGCGGTCGCGGGATTCGGCGCTTGCAAGATTTTCATGCGTTAAGACGACTTCCGTCTCTTCACCGAGATCGTTGAACTCAATACTCAGCAGCGTCTCGTGCTCTTCTTCGGGAGTGTCTTCTTCCCATATCCAGGTATAAGACAATCTCTCCGGAGGTGTGATTTCACGGTACACGCCCTTTGCAACATATTTTTCACCGCTCGGCTGCAGCATGGCCAGCCGGAATGCGCCGCCAATCCGTAAATCCACAATATATTCCGCGACGCTCGAGCCTTCAGGCGCATGCCAAGCCATCATTTCATCTTTGTCGGTCCACGCTTTCCAAACGCGGTCGCGTTTGGCGTTGTACTTGCGGCGTAGGACCAGCCGCTCACCGGCGGTCGTTGAGGTATTGCTCATTTTTTCTTCTCCAAAAATCGATCGAGGTTATCAAGGACCGAGTTCCAGTGGCGTTCGTGCCGCTCGAACCACGCGGACGCGGAACGAATTGCCTTGGGATCGATGGCACAATGGTGCTCGCGGCCCACGATCTCGCGTCTAAGAATGCCGCAACCCTCGAGCACCTTGAGGTGCTTAGAAACCGCCGGTCGTGAGATCGCAAATCCGGCGGCGATTTCGTTAACGGTTAAGCGCCGGCGAGTCAATTGCTCGACGATCCGGCGCCGCGTCGAGTCACCCAGTGCAAAAAAGACGGAGTCGAGGCTTGCTTGATGTGTAACCATCTGGTTACACATTTATACAACTTCGCTCAGCCCAAGTCAAGGGCGGCGAAAGCTTACCTGGATTGACCACGACTAACAGTGGAGCGGATTGATCGGTGCAAATCGAAGGCGGCCACTCCAGGGGCTACTGGGAATGCAGCGCAAAACCAGTTTAAGCACCGAAACTAAAACGAGGCCCGCCGCGGTGCAACTGGCCTCGTTTCCAACTTGTGCCGTAGCCGAGTCTACATTGGGACGGGGACGCCCCCAGGGCAGAATGTCTGGTGAACCTTATGGGACACATAGTAACCGTGAATGTCGTAGTGGGCATATGGCATGCCCGGATGCCCATGGCGTAAATATTCAATGTCCACGTGGTCAATTCGGTATCCGGGTAACGGTTTGAGAATGTCCTGATAGCTCTTCCCCCGAGAAAAATCCGTGGGAAGCAGCATTATCTCAGTGAAAACCGGATTGCCTTTGTAACTTCCATAGATGGTTGTCGCGTGTGGCCCCGCTTTCAGGTTGACCCAGTGCTCGCCCATACCGACGATGCATGGACTGGCCATCATGTAATTGCCTGGAATACCCGCAGGATGGACCTTCGGTTGCGGAGGTAATGGGGGCATGCCCGCTGGTGGTCCAGCGGCCAGAGCGAGCGACGACAGTGAAAACAATAGGGATATCATCATTGCGGCCAGGGTGTTTTTAAGCATGTAGATCCTCCTTACGTTAGAAAGGTTTGCAGACATCCGCTCCATCGCCGCCAACGTTTAACAAAAAGCACCCTTGCACCAACGCCGCGTGTGCCTCCAAACAGATTTCGAGCATAAGTTTCTCGTGACCGGAACTACGGCGTGCTTAGATCAGGCGGTCCGTCGACGGCAAGCCACTCGTCATTATATGTGAGGCGAGGCACACCTTTAGGATAGGCGCCGCGCGGGTACAGTTGCTCCCAGTGACGCGCACGCACGACGAGGTATTCGAAATTTTCCCACATGGATCGATCACCGCGGCGGCGAGTAATGGCAAATACCGGTTCTATGATGTCCCACGCGCGCAAAATTCGTGCAGAATACACGTCCATGAATGCCTCTTCGGGGATCAATCCGTGCTTTATTAGACTGCCGACCCACTCATACGAATTGAGCATGTTCAGCCAGGGATTGTTTTCGCGTGGAAACTGTGCGTGGAGAATCTGCAGTCGAAATTCCGGCTTAGAGATGTTTTCGTCGAGAATCTTTTGTGCGCGGTCGAACCATCCGTTAAAGACCGGATCCTCGACACGACTGAGCACGTCGAGCAGGCCGGTGAGCTGATTGTTCGCCCGAAGATGCCGCAACTGAACGAGCGCGGCGATCGCCGTAACGCCGATCACTATGAACGTTCCGATTGACGCAACGGCGTTTAGTCCTTCGAGGGAGATCATCGTGCGGGCGTTCGGGTTGGTTTTGGGGTGCCCTTTGGCTACGGGTAACAAGCGGAGCGATTCTACCTATGCGTGATGATGTTTTGCCCGCGTTAGCGATTCACTTTTTGGGCATACGTATGACAACTATCCTAGGAGGCCGTCTTGGAAAAGCAACTGTCAGGCCAAGTGGTCATCGTTACTGGTTCCGATTCGGGAATTGGTCAGGGTATAGCTGTGGAATTTAGCCGACAAGGCGCGTCGGTCGTCGTGCACTACCTTGAAGATATGGGCGGTGCTAGTTCGACACAGCGGCAAATTGAGAACATCGGCGGAAAAGCACTTCTTGTCCAAGCTGATGTGACGAAAGCCGTCGATGTAGAGCGGCTCTTTGCTACCTGCGACGCAGAACTCGGCATGCCGACGATTTTAGTGAACAGCGCGGGGGTCGATGCGAGCGGCAAGAACATCGAAGACCTTTCGGTAGAAGAATTCGAAAAAGCGATTGCGACAAACCTAACCGGGCCGTTCATGACCTGCCGTCAACTCGTGTTGCGCTTAAAAAAGGCCAAGGCAGCGGGGCGAATCATCAACATAAGTTCGGTTCACCAAGACATCCCCCGCGCGGGCGCCGTGGACTATGACTGCTCGAAAGGCGGCCTGCGGAACTTGACCACAACGCTTGCGCTGGAACTTGCACCGAGTAAGATCAACGTAAACGGAATCGCACCTGGAATGATTCTGACGCCTATGAATCAGAAATCGCTCGACGACCCGAAGGAACGCCACAAGCAGGTGCAGAGCATTCCATGGAAGCGGGCCGGCGAACCATGGGAAGTGGCGCGCCTTGCCGTGTATCTCGCCGGAAAGGATTCCGAATACGTTACGGGCGCGACCTTCGTCATCGACGGTGGTCTCATGTTGAATCAAGGTCAGGGTGCTTGAACGGATGAAGCTTCCCGAGTTTCACATCGAGAACATCGAAGACGTTACTCTCATCGCTGCCGAACCCTTGGCCTCAATGTACACATTGAGTCCGTTCGTGTGGCGCACGCAAGGCTTCGATGTCTTATTGCGGGCGGTCAATCGGTCCGCTAATCCGAGTGAGAAAGTGGCCCGAGTTTATCATGGCATTTCAAGTGATGGACTTACTTTCAGCATGAAAGACCAGCCCGCAATTGCACCCGGACCCGGTGTGGAAGATCACGACGGTTGCGAAGATCCTACGGCCGTGCTGCGTCAGGGCGAGATCTTCGTTTTTTATACCGGTTGGAATCAAACTCACGAGCGAGGGGAATTGATGCTGGCCAAGGGACACGACCCCGACCAATTGCGCAAGGTCAAGGTTGCCGTCCCAACATCGTCGCAGTGGAAAAATCCCAAAGAAGCGACGGTTGTTCAACAAGAGAACGGGTTATGGCGCATGTTTTTCGAATACGCCACAGGTGGTGCGTCCCGCGTGGGCGTTGGAACGTCGAAGGATTTAGAAGGCACGTGGGAATTGGATGCATCGGTGTTGCAAATACGGCCGGGCAGCTGGGACAGC
>JALZBG010000155.1 GCA_030947645.1 Vulcanimicrobiota bacterium
TCGTCGATCTTGGGCACCGGACGCAGGAACATGGGCGGCATTTTCCCTTTTGCAGCCATGCGCAAACCGAGCGGCGCAATCTTCAACAGCCCCTTGAAATTAAAGCGTCCGACGGTACCCTGAATCACTTCTGTTTCCGCCAGCATACCCGTCTTCTTGATCGTCTTAGCGACAACCATCGCGTGCCGTGGGCCAGCCTCGTGCGTAAAGCCCTCCTCGATCGTCGCGCGTTTGACGGCGATGATATCGTCGTGAGGCTCCACGTGTTTGGGGCAATACGAACAGGCGTAACAATGGGCGCACAGCCACAGGTAATCGTCGTTGATTTGCGCGCATCGTTCCTTGCGCTTATCGTCGCGCACGTCTTCGATAAAGCGGTAGGCATACGCAATCGCCGCCGGCCCCGCGAAGGAGGGATCGACGCTGACAACCGGGCACAGCGCATAACACGTGGCGCACATCACGCAGTTTGCGACCGCAACGAGCTTTCGCATATCTTCGGGACTGACGCGCCGTTCGGTCTCATGCTCCTCATCGCGATCGGCCGGTTGAAGGTACGGTTTGAGCCGCGAGTACTTGTCCCAGAAGGGGTCCATGTGAACGACCATGTCCTTCATGGGTTCGAAGTTTGGCATCGGATCGACGCTGATGGTGCCGTCCGTTTTCAAAACCGCACTGCAAGGGGTTTTGCACGCCAGGCCGGTCACGCCGTTGATATTCATGGAGCATGAGCCGCAGATCGACGAGCGGCAGGAGCGGCGAAAGGATATTGAGCCGTCCACTTCCGCCTTGGCGTACTCCAAAGCATCGAGCACCGTCATTGTTGCGGGGATATCGAGCGTTACCTTATCGCGGTGAGGGATTTCGTCGAGCGCTTGATCGTATCGAAATAGATCGAGGGTAATCGTAGCCATTAGTAGCTTCTCACCTGTGGTTGCCACTTCGTAAAGGTCACTTTGCGCGAATAATCCAAACGCGGATCGCCGTCCGTTCTAAATGCTCGTGTGTGAACCAGCCACTTTTCATCGTTGCGTTCGGGATAGTCGGTTCGAGCCTGCGCTCCTCTGGACTCATCACGAGCCAGCGCTCCATGAGCGATCGTTTGCGCCGCGTCTATCATAAATTCCGTTTCTAAGGTCCCGACTAAATCCGTATTGAATGTTTTTGACTTGTCCATGACGGTCACGTCTTTGATCGCCTCACGCACTTCGGCCAAGTCTTTACATGCTTGCCGCAAGCCTTTTTCCTCCCGAAAAATGAAGCAGTTAGCCGACATCGTCTCATTCATCCGCTTACGAATATGCGGCGCACGCTCACCCTTTTTGCGGGCTAGAATTTGATCGATGCGTTTTCGTTCCCACGCGAGCGTGCGCTCGGACGGTCTCACCTCGCCGTTGCTCTTGATGTAATTGACCGCGTGCTCGGCCGAACGGTGTCCGAAAACGATCGTTTCAAGTAAGGAGTTTCCGCCTAAGCGATTGGCGCCATGAACGCTGACGCAGGCGGTTTCTCCTGCCGCATACACCCCAGGCAGTTGCGTCGTGCCATATTTGTCCGTTTCAATGCCTCCCATTTGATAATGCATGCCGGGCAGAATCGGAATCGGCGTGTCGATGGCGTCCTTCCCGGTGGCATCCAATGCCAGCTCGCGAATCTGCGGGAGGCGTTCCAAAATTTTCTCGCGACCTAAATGCCGCAGGTCGAGCAAAACGCAACCCTCTACTCCGCGTCCCTCGATGATCTCCGTCCACTCGGCGCGCGAAACGACGTCGCGTGAGGCTAGCTCGCCTTTGTTGGGAGCGTATTTGAACATGAAGCGCTCGCCGTCACCGTTGAGTAAGAAGGCGCCTTCGCCGCGCGCGGCCTCCGAAAGCAGAACGCCGTTCTCTTTTAGTGACGTTGGATGAAACTGCACGAATTCCATATCCATTAGGGGCAGACCGGCTCGCAGCGCGATTCCCAGTCCGTCGGCGGTTGACGCATAGCCGTTGGTCGTTTTCGCGTAGATTCGCCCGAGGCCGCCGGTTGCAAAGATCGTCGCTTTGGCGGTGATGAGTTCGAGCTCGCCATTGCGGATATTGTAGGCCACCACGCCGGTTCCGACGCCGTCTTCAACGCAAAGCGCGGTGCAGAAATACTCTTCGTAGACCTTGACCTGGAACCGCTCCAATTGTTCCCATAACGTGTGCAGGATCACTAGACCGGTCACGTCTGCGGAGTAGCAGGTGCGGGCGGATCCGGCGCCTCCAAACGGGCGTTGCGCGATCCGGCCGTCGGGCATGCGGGAAAAGATGCAGCCTCTATGTTCCAGCCAGATGATTTGGCGCGGCGCGTCTTCCGCCATCGCTTCAATGGCATCTTGATCGCCAAGATAGTCCGAACCCTTCACGCAGTCAAAAGCATGATTTTCGGGACTGTCATCTTCACGGTTGCCCAGCGCCGCATTGATACCGCCCTGTGCAGCGCCCGAGTGGCTGCGTACGGGATGCATCTTTGAAACGATAGCGACATCTGCACCGCGTTCGGCCGCCTCAACGGCAGCGCGCATCCCGGCCAACCCGCCGCCGATGACGACAACGTCGTGCTTGATCAAACTCCACCTTTTCCGCCTCTTGAAGCTTGTCTGTTTATACTACCGGTGCGCGCGGGGTACCCACTACCTCAGTAGCACGGATTTAGAGTTTGTAGACAAGCTCCGGCGGCGAAGGTTGACGGCCGCTTACCCCCTAACGTATTTTCTCAGCGCTGCTTCGTCGGTCCCAGCCTAGGAGCTTAGAAGTACTAAGGAACCCGTGAGTTCGTTTGTTCATTTGCACGTCCATAGCGAATACTCGCTCTTAGACGGCGCATGCCGCATCAAGATGCTGTGCCGGCGCTCGGCAGAAGACGGCGCTTTGGCGGTCGCGCTGACTGATCACGGCGTCATGTTCGGCGCCATGGAATTTTACTACGCTGCACGGGAGCACTCACTCGTCCCCATCGTCGGCTGCGAGGTGTACGTTGCGCCGCGCGGCCGTTTTGATAGGACCGTTCGAGAGGAAGCGCACGTCACGCTGCTGGCTGCCGACCTGACCGGCTATCGCAATCTCATTGCGTTGGTTTCAAAAGGGTACTTAGAAGGCTACTATTACAAGCCACGCATCGACCTAGATCTGCTCGCTAAACATAACGACGGATTAATCGTGCTTTCGGGCTGTATGTCGGGAATGGTTGCCGCACCGCTGCTGAAAAACGACTTCCCAAAAGCCAAGCAGGCCGCGCAGACGTATCGGGACATCTTCGGTGATCGGTTCTACATTGAAATCATGCGTCACGGAATGCCCGAAGAAGAAATCATCAACCGGGGCCTCATTGCCGTTGCAGCGGAACTGCAGCTTCCGCTGGTTGCCACGAACGACTCGCATTATCTTTCCCGAAGTGACGCTACCGCGCACGACGTGCTGCTCTGTATCGGTACGGGTAAGACGGTAGCGGAGACCGAGCGCATGAAATTTTACTCCGACGAGTTTTACGTAAAATCTCCGCAAGAGATGCGTGAGCTTTTTGCCGACGTGCCCGGGGCTTGCGACAATACAGTGGAAATCGCCAACCGCATTGACCTGCACCTGCCCAAACAGATTTTCCAGTTGCCTGCATATCAGCTTCCCTCAGGCGATCAAACGCAGGAGAAAACTGAAGAAGAATATCTCCGGGAGATCTGCGAAGCGGGTTTGCGGGAGCGCTACGGAAACGACCGAGCTCAGAGCGATACTTCCCTCCGCGAGCGTTTTGAATACGAACTTGGCGTCATCAGCAAGATGGGGTTCGCGTCATACTTTCTGATCGTTTGGGACTTCATCAAGTACGCACGCGACAGGGACATTCCGGTTGGTCCGGGGCGCGGATCGGCGGTCGGATCAATTATTAGCTACGTGTTGAAGATTACCGATCTTGATCCACTAAAATTCGGCCTTCTATTCGAGCGCTTCCTCAATCCGGACCGCATTTCGATGCCGGACATCGATACCGATTTTTGCGTCGATCGGCGTGACGAAGTGATTGCGTACGTCACCGAAAAGTACGGCTCGGACCGCGTTGCCCAGATTGTTACTTTCGGCACGATGGCCGCCCGTGCGGCCGTCCGCGACGCGGGGCGGGCCCTTGGGGTGCCGCTTTCCGACGTTGACCGCGTTGCGAAATTGATTCCTTCGGGGCCCGGAGGTCTCTCCATACCAGCGGCTTTGCAACAAGTGCCTGAACTCAAAGCACTCGCGGCGGGTTCCCCCGAGATTCGCAAGCTTCTTCACACGGCAAGTTCGATCGAAGGCCTGGCGCGCCACGCTTCAACGCATGCCGCAGGAGTGGTTATATCCGCAGGCCCGCTGGTCGACTTTACCCCGCTTATCAAACTGGGCGACGGCGAAATCAATACGCAATATTCGATGGACTGGATCGAGCGGATTGGGCTGTTGAAGATGGATTTCTTGGGGCTGCGCAACCTCACCGTCATGAAAAACGCGGTTGATGAAATCCGGCGAACGACAGAGCCGAACTTCGATTTGCAAAAAATTCCCGATGGCGACGCGCGTACATTTGAAATGCTCGGCCGCGGCGAGACTACCGGCGTTTTTCAATTGGAATCCGATGGCATGCGCCGGGTCGTGGTCGATCTGAAGCCCTCGAACCTCGAGGACATCATTGCCCTGGTCGCATTGTATCGGCCGGGCCCTATGGAATGGATCCCAAAGTTCATCGGCAATAAACACGGCCGCACGCAAGCGGCGTACCTGCATCCGCTGCTCCAGCCCATCCTTGCGGAAACGTACGGAATCGCCGTATATCAGGAACAAGTAATGCAGATAGCGCGCGATGTGGCCGGGTTTTCACTAGCGCAAGCCGACGAGCTGCGCAAGGT
>JALZBG010000156.1 GCA_030947645.1 Vulcanimicrobiota bacterium
GGTGACAACTGATAAGCTAACGGTGACGGGTGAGGGTAACGACGCTCGACACTTCTCAGAGTACATCGACATAACGGTAGCCCGGGATTACCCGACGCAATACTCCTCGAGCCCAAACAACTTTGTCCTCATGGGAGCTTGATTCATTGTCGGAGCCGGCGTTTGGCTCTGCGCGCCTCTGAGATGCGACGCAGACAGGGATGTCCAGAGGTGAACATTCAGGGAGTAGCGTTTTTAGATCCATGGAAAAATGAGGGCGTCTCGCGGAGCGAAATGCAGGCTCACAACGGATCAAGCCCTCCCAGCGTGCGCCAGTTGCATGAGCAGGATAATTCGCCTATATGGGCACGTGAGCCCGCATTTCATGCTCTTTGGAACGTTTTGCGAAAGGTGCGGTTGCCGGGGTCCATAAGACTGCAATAATGCAAAGCGATGCCGAGGATAAGAGTATGCGCTGGCGCTGCGTTTTAACGTTTTCGATCGTCCTGTGGCTCTTACCGGCTACCGGAAGCGCAGCCGTGGTTCCCGGGCCGCTGGCTGATTTGCAAAAGCAGCTCTCGACGATGTCGTTGCGTGCTCCCGGTCAGGTCGCTATGGAGGTCCAAGATCTTTCGACCGGCATAACATCGTCCGTGAATCCCTCGGCCAGCATGCCGGCAGCTTCCACGATAAAAATTCCGGTCATGGTAGAGGTGTTCCGGCAGCTTGCAGTGGGAAACTTCGATCTCAACACAAGCTTAAGATTGACATATGCGGACAAGGACTGGGGATCCGGCAGCATCAGTGTCCAGCCGGTCGGCAGCGTCTATTCGGTTTCTAGGCTGCTGACTGCGATGATTACGGTCAGCGATAATACCGCTACGAACATGTTGATCCGTCTGGTGGGGCGCTCCAACATCAATACTGAAATGACCAGCTTAGGGCTGGAGCACACCAAACTATCCGACTACATCCGGTCTAGCGGTAACTCTATTCGACGAGCGCTACGCACGTCGCCCGCTGATATGGTGGCCCTTTTAAACGCAATGGCGCACGAGCGGTTGATCGATGCATGGTCGTCGCGACAAATGATTGTAATCCTGAGCGGTCAACGCCACAACGGTCTCTTGCCCGCGCCGCTACCGCCGGGTCTTGCCATCGCCCACAAAACAGGTACGTTGCACGACACGCTCAACGACGTCGGCATCGTCTACGCGGATTCCGAGCCATATGTGATTGCCGTGATGACGACAAATCTGCCGACGCTCAGTTCGGGGCGCAGCTTCATTCGCAGCGTCTCGAAGGTTACCTACGATGCGCTGCAACGTTTCGGCACGTGGAGAATAACCAATGACTCCTTTGCCCCAGACCAACCAACAGCCACACCCGCACCTTCGGGGACACCGTTGTGGGATCAGACTCTACCGCAACCGGAGCCGTCCCCGCCTGACGATAGTCAGTAACGCACAGTACGAACGGCTAGGCGGCGGTCACCGGCTTACGGACTCCGTACGTCGGTGTCAACCAAAAGCGATAGGCCGGCTCGAGCCCTCGCACGATCCGCGTGTGGAAGTCGGAAAGCTGTTTGGTGACCGGCCCGACGTTGCCGTTGCTCACCATGCGATAGTCGACCGAGGATACGTGCATAACGCCGACGGCCGTCCCGGTGAAGAAGATTTCCTGCGCACTGTAGAGTTCGCCGCGATCGATGGCGCGCTCGACAACTTCCAACCCGAACTCACTGCGTGCGATATCGATGATGGCTTGCCGCGTGCAGCCTTCCAGAATGTTTTGGGCCGGATCCGGCGTGTACAAGACCCTATCCTTGACTAAAAAGATATTTTCGGCCGATCCTTCCGAGACATGTCCGTCGCCCGAAAGCAAGATGGCTTCGTCAAAACCATTTTGTTGGGCCTCGCTTTTTGCCAAAGCGGAATTTACATACAGACCGGTGATCTTTGCACGCGGCGGCGCGGAAGCGTCGTCCGCCCGGCGCCACGAGCTCACACATGTCTTTAGCCCGCCGGCAACGTCCAGGTAGCGCGTGAACGGTACGGCAATAATCGCAAAGCCGTCCTCGACGTTGTGAAGCCGCACGCCGATATCTTCGACCGATTTATAGAGCACCGGTCTAATATAGACGTCCACTTCAAACTTGTTGCGTGCGCATAGTTCGGCAGTTATGGAAATCAACTCATCAACCGAATGCGGTAAACGCATCATCAGAATCTTCGCCGATATCTCCAAACGGGAGTAATGCTGGCGCAACTGCAACAGGAGCAGTTCCCGAGCTTGCGCATCCCAGTAACCGCGAATTCCCTCAAAACACCCCGTTCCGTATTGAAGACCGTGGGTGAGCAGGCCGACTTTTGCATCGTCGTACTTGCAAAACCGGCCGCCGGCGTAGACGGTAATCTTCGATAATTCCACGGCTTATCTCCAAGGAAAGCGAGCGTCAGGGTTCCCGAGACCGACGCTAGCTCCTGTGAAAGGTCCAAGGGCCTCAGCCCCAAAGAAGCGCTCGATGAAACGCGCGGTGCGGAAGTGAATAACTGGCTACTGGCGGCGACTACCTTTCTTGCTTCTGCGGTGGAAGCGGTGGAAGCCGTCACCATCGTGCTGGCCGTCGGTTATACGCAAAGCTGGCGCAGTGCGCTGAGTGGCGCAGCCTGGGCAGCCGCCACTTTGGCAGTAATCGTCATTGTTTTTGGCCGCGCGCTGGTGGTGTTTGTTCCGCTGCACACGCTGCAACTGATTGTTGGGCTGTTTTTGGTCTTATTTGGTTGTACGTGGACGCGAAAAGCTATTTGGCGTTACGGCGGCCGAAAGGATCTGCACGACGAAGCAGCGATCTTCGAGCGGGAAGTCGCCTACCTCAAGCAAGCGACGCGGCAGTCAAAAGGAGAGAAAGTAGGGTTCGCAACCTCGTATAATGCCGTGCTGCTGGAAGGCTTAGAGGTTGCAGTAATCGTGATTACCTTCGGCGCCGCGCGTACTAACGGCATCTTATGGTCGGCAAGCGGAGCACTTGCGGCTTTCGCCATCGTCTGCATTGCCGGTTACCTGTTGCGCAAGCCGTTCTCGACCGTGCCTGAAAATACGCTCAAGTTCGTCGTGGGAATAATGCTTCTATCGTTCGGCACGTATTGGAGCGGCGAGGGACTCGGTATACCGTGGTGGTACGGCGACGTGACCATTGGGTACATTATCGGAGTATATCTCCTCCTCAGTTTTATTCTCGTTCGCGTTTTGCGCGGCTCGGTCAAAAGCTTGGCCGACGCATGAAGCTCTCCGCTATCTACGAATTCATAGCCGGCAATTCGCGCGTTACACCGCTCGGACTTCTTGCTGCAGTCCTTGTGGCAGTTCTTCTCCCCCGCGGCGAACACGCGGCGTGGGTGCCGGCGCTGTACCTCGGCGTTCTTCTTGCGACCCTCGCTGCTAGCGTTTTCGAGAAGGTATGAATCATCTCCAGTGAGCGGCCGACAAGTTTGCTCGAAGAGGAAGTCCGCCGTCTGCGCCGCCGAAGCTTCTGTAGGAAGATGAAAGACGGCGGTTGTTGGGAAAGTCGAGCGGGCGCTCGACCAATGGTCTGGGCATAAGAGTTTGGTATAATCGCAAAGTCGTCTATTTGCCGCTCGGCCATCAAAGTCCAGAACGCTGCAAGTCGACGCTTCGCAATGCAGCTTAACGAACTGTCCGGCAAACTGGGATACACACTGACGTTTTGGAGAGGACAAATATGGCGAAAATTCTCTGCGTACTTTACGACGACCCAGTCGACGGTTATCCGCCGCCTTACGCTCGTTCAGATCTTCCCAAGCTTGAGAGATACCCCGACGGCCAGACGCTGCCAACGCCCAAATCAATCGATTTCACGCCGGGGGAGCTCCTCGGTTGCGTGTCCGGTGAACTCGGCTTACGCAAATATCTCGAGGCGCAAGGACACACTTTCGTCGTAACGTCCGATAAAGATTCCGCGAATTCGACGTTTGACCGGGAACTGGCGGACGCGGAAATCGTCATTTCTCAACCCTTTTGGCCGGCATATCTTACCGCCGAGCGCATCGCTAAAGCCCCCAAGTTGAAGCTTGCGATTACGGCCGGGATCGGATCCGATCACGTCGATCTAGGTGCCGCGATCGAAAACAACATCACCGTCGCGGAAGTCACGTACTGCAACAGCATTAGCGTCGCGGAGCATGTCGTCATGGTAATCCTCGGGCTTGTACGCAATTACATCCCGTCCTATCAATGGGTAATCAAGGGCGGCTGGAACATCGCCGACTGCGTCTCCCGCAGCTATGATGTTGAAGGGATGACGGTTGGGACCGTCGCTGCCGGACGCATCGGGCTTGCCGTGCTCAAGCGCCTTAAACCATTTGACATGAAGTTGCACTATACGGACCGCCATCGGTTGCCGCAACGTGTCGAGAACGAGCACGGTTTGACGTTTCATGCGGACGTCGAATCACTGGTAAGCATATGCGACGTTGTCACAATCAACGCGCCACTTCATCCCCAAACCGAAAACCTCTTCGACGAACAGCTGATCGGCAAGATGAAACGTGGTGCGTATCTCGTGGACACCGCACGGGCTCGAATCTGCGACCGCGATGCCGTCGTACGAGCACTCGAAAGCGGCCAGCTTGCAGGGTACGCGGGCGACGTCTGGTTTCCGCAGCCGGCGCCACCCGATCATCCGTGGCGCACGATGCCTCATCACGGCATGACACCGCATATCTCCGGATCGAGTCTGTCGGCCCAAACGCGCTATGCGGCCGGCACGCGCGAGATTCTGGAATGCTGGTTCGAAAAACGCCCGATCCGAGACGAATATTTGATCGTCGACCGGGGAAAGCTTGCCGGCGCAGGAGCTCATTCGTAC
>JALZBG010000046.1 GCA_030947645.1 Vulcanimicrobiota bacterium
GCGTTGCAGTAACCCTCGCCGCGCGCGCCGCTTTAGCCGTTCGAATGAGACATTCATTTCTATGGCTTCTTCTGACGCCGCTGAGCGGCGCGCTCGCCGCGATCATGGCTTTCAGCGCCGCACGTACCGGCTTAAGCGGCAAATTTCGTTGGCGCGGGCGCCGGTTGACGCTCAGTCCAGGCGGTAAGAGCCGCTAGCGTCGACACCAAGCGTCCGTCCTCCGACGGTGATGCTGCGAACGTGGTGATCCCAAAACGTCAGAACGCGGATAATAACAGGTCGTAACGATGCGATGAGCGCGCGGGCGCGCGCTGAAACCGCAAGCGCGTCTCGCATCCACGAGGGATGGTCTCGGGGAAGATTGGGGGCCGTTTCGAGTTCCACATCGGCAACCAGTCCAACGAGCGGCGCGGTCTGATTGGGAGGAACCGCGACAAGGCTCTTAGGCCCCTCGATGTCGATGCGCGATGCGTTCACGCCAGAGCGGTCCTGCGCAGATTCGCTAACGCCGCTAGGTGCAACTGTGATGCGCGCTGGGGCGAAATTGAAAGTTTGCGCCCGACCGTGTGTAACGAGTCGTTTCCAAAATAATGCATGACGAGTACCCGGCGCTGACGCGGTGGAAGTTTTTTCAAGGCCGCACGGACATCAGTGAAGCTGTTCTCACGGTCCACGATGCGTCCCGGATCGGAGTACCAGTTCGTGCTGAAATTTTCTCCCGCCGGCAGCGGCCCGTCGAGCGAAAGTGGAGTGTAGCGGTATGCATGCATGCGCGCTCGCGCAAGCCCAGGCCGCCTCTCCTCCATCTCATGCATACTGGGCAACTCTCCTCGCTGCGTCGCCAATGCATATTGTTCGCGTTCGGCTTCACGAATGTCGCGCCGCACCCGCTCGGAGACCGGATCGAGCCGTCGTATGCCGTTGAGCATCGCGCCTGCGATAATGTGACCGGCGTACTGCTCGAGCGAAGGTCCGCGCTTGGGATCGAAGGAGTCCACAGCGCGAATGAGTCCGATACTTCCCTCACCGATCAAGTCGTCGACATCGGCACCTTTCACCATCCGTGATATGCGGCGCCCGATTTTCTTAACAAGAGGAAAGAGGCATCGGATCGTTTCTTCGCGACTATCGTCCGGCGCGACCATTCTTCTCCAGCAGCGCGCTCACCGCGGCGCCGAAACCCCCGTCGTTCCGAGCGGAGAGCGACATCGTGCACGCCCGGACCACATCCTCACCCATCTCGCCGAGCGCCTTCGCCAAAGGCTCGAACATCTGCGCCATCAACAGGCTTTCAAATTGCGCGCCCAATGCCCCAACGCTCATCTTATCCACGATGCAGATTGTTTGCGATCCGCATCATTTCGTCCGCGGCCTGAATGCCTTTAGCGTTGGCTTCATAGGCTCGCTGGGCGGCGAGAATCTCCATCATCGACTCCACAATCGAGACGTTCGACTGTTCGAGCATGCCGAAGACGATCTTCGGTTTTCCGGGGCCGCCCGGCACGACAAGAGTAGGCCCCCCGGAACGCGCGTTGGCAATGAAGAGCGTCCCGCCGAGCGATTGAAGTTTTTCAGGCGCAGGGAAAGTTGCCACGCGGATCCGTCCGATGGTGCGTCCACCTTTTGCCGTTTGCATCGTGATGGTCCCACGATCGGTCACGCTCACCGATGCCGCTTCTTGCGGAATACGGACTCCCGTCAGGCACCAGCCTTGCGCGTTGCGTAATGCACCATCCCCTGCACGCGAAAATTCACCGTCACGCGTATAGGCCCGGCGTCCCTGAGCATCACGCATTTCAAAAAAGCCCGCGCCGTCGATGGCAAGATCGAACGGGCCGCCGCTTTTCATCAGTTTGCCTTGGCCGAACAGGGTATGCGATCCGACCGACGTCGTGCCCAGGCCCGAAGCACCGGCGGTGCCCACATCCGTAAAGCTTGTGGCCGCGCCTTTAAACCCCGCCACATCGGCATTGGCGAGATTATTGGCAATCACGTCAAGGTTGGTTTGTTGTGCGGCCATCCCTGAGGCGGCAGCATACAGCGCACGATTCATCCAGCTCCTTATTCAAGCGCGCAAGTTCATTTGAGGCTTTAGACCGCGTTTCGTCGATGGCGAGCAATGTTTTTTGCACGCTTTCGTACGAGCGCTGGGCTCCCAGAACGTCGATCATTTCCGTGATAGGGTTGACGTTAGAAGTCTCGAGGAATCCCGAGCGTATCGAAGCGCCCGGGGGTAATCCGAGCTGCAGCGTCTGAGTATCAAGTGCATCAGCGCCTATTCGCACGGGTCCGTGCGGCCCCAGCAGAACGCTTCCCGCATCGTCGGTAAGGCGGCCGAACCGGTCGCGCGTGAACCCACCCGCTCGGGTTACGCTGACGCTACCGTCAGCGCTTTGCAGTCGAAATGCACCCGGACCAACGATGGCCAGGTCGAGCGTGCGACCCGTGTGGCGCAGGGCTCCTTGTTCCCGGCTGCGTATCGCTTGTGTCGTGACGCCGTTGGCACCAATGCGGCCGCGGGCTTCCTGCTTGCGAAATCCGTCACTTGAGGTGTTCGCTAAGTTATTGGTCGCGATGTCGAGCCGCACACGCGCAGCATTCATTGCGCTCGTCAGCCACTGTATTGAATCCATGCGCGCATGGTAGAAGTCGGCGGTTTCCGCAACATGAACGCCGCATTACGCCTGCTGTGCGCGGCCGTTTCACTGTGGACGATGTACGGATGCAGCTCGCCCTCACAACAGAAGGCAACGACACAAGCGCAAGAAGTCAGCGCGGTCGAGCGGGCGACTTGGAAATACCACCGCACGATCAAGGGTATCACCGTCAAAGGCGAGACCCTGATGGTTTCGGTCGACGACCACGATTGGGACGCTTTGGATGCGGACGTCCAAGACGCCATTCGCGATTCAGCGTTAAGCGCTTGGGCAAAGACGTGGCGAGAGCATCATCCTCACCGCAAGGCCCGGCTGCGCATTTCTATCATGGGGTATTTCGCAGACCAATTGGGAGGCGCATCAACGAGGCTATAGGTTTGCTACAACGCGTCCTGTGAAAGCTTGGGTGTCTAATGCGACCTCGCCGGATCGAGCAATATCGTGGGTGCGAGCTCCCTGCGAAACAGCAGCTGCAACGGCTTGTTCAATCCGGCCGGCGTTGGCTTCATCGTTAAAGCTGTGCCGCAGCAACATCGCCGCGGAAAGCATCGAGCCGACCGGATTGGCAATTCCCTTTCCCGCAATGTCGGGCGCCGAACCGCTGATGGGCTCGTACAAGCCGAACTGATGCCCCGGCGATCCGCCGGCGCCTAAACTGGCGCTGGGCAAATTCCCAATCGAACCAGTGAGCATCCCCGCTTCATCTGAAAGAATATCGCCGAAAAGATTCTCGGTGAGCAGCACGTCGAAGTTTTTGGGCGCGCGCACGAGCTGCATTGCGGCGTTATCCACGAGCAGATGCTCGACCGTCACATCCGGATAATCCAGTGCGACCGCATTGACGATGCGCCGCCACAAGCGCGAGGTCTCCAAAATGTTCTGCTTATCCACCGATGTCAGAGCTTTGCGGCGACGGCGTGCAAGCTCGAACGCCACGCGCGCTATGCGCTCGACTTCGGGGGCTCGATAGATCATGGTGTCGACCGCGGTTTCTATGCCGTCAAGGGTTGTCGTTTCTTTAGGCTTCCCGAAATAGAGCCCGCCGGTGAGTTCTCGTACGACAACGAGATCCAAGTCGCGCACCAGTTCGGGCAAAAGGCTCGATGCGTGCTCCAAACCGCGAAAGACGCGCACGGGGCGAATGTTGGCAAATAGGCGGTAATCTCGGCGCAAGAGGTATAGGGCATACTCCGGGCGCTCTTCTAACGGTAGCCCCTCGTACATCGGCAACCCGACGGCTCCGAACAGAATGGCTCCGCTGCGCCGGCAAACGGCGCGCGTATCGTCCGGCAGCGCCGGCTTGCCGGAGGCCAGCGCCGTTGCGCCGACGATGCAGCGAATAAATTCGAGATCGGGACGCACGCGTTCCAAGACGGTTACCGCTGCTCCCGTCACTTCCGCACCGATTCCATCGCCCGCGAGAACGGCGACCGTTCGGCTTAACAAAAATTAAATGGTGGGTGCGGACCATCGAGGTAGTACGTGATGCCGAGCGCGCGAGCAACCTTGGCATATGACATCAGCGTCGTGCGCAGATCTCGGACGCGCGTTTCGCGCATCAATAAGACCGCTCCAAAAACATAGCGCGCATTTGCCTGGGGCTCGATTGGCCGCGAGTCGGACGCTAGATGACCGCAGGCTTCCCACAGCGCGCAGAGATGCGCTGCATAGGGGCCTTCAATGACAGCATTTTCAGCGGACGCCGTCGCCACGCGCAGGACGTACGGTTCGTGATGCAACGCGACATGCGGGCCGGCATAGATGTGAATGGACCATTCCTGCTTTCCGGCGAGGCGCTGCAACGATTTGCCCCAACGTTCCTCATTGTACTTGACCACGTCGTCCAGTTGTCCCCGATTCGCAAATGCCGTGCACAAGCGGACAGGCACCACTGGGCCGGCGTGCATTGCCCGCTCCAACACGGCTTGATGCACGGTGGCCTGTGCGATGAGCCAGCTGCGGTCATCGGGCCGCCACTCCCTTGGATTCAAATCCCGAAGAACCAGTGCCAAATTTCCATAGGCAACGGCCGCTGCCGTCTTGCCCTCCCCGATGAAACGGCGACCCGCAAGTTCGCGAGGCACTACGCCGAATAACTGCACCGGTTTTTGGAAATTAATAAACGGTAATTCTTTCCGGTTTGGGAGCGGCGACCATTTGCGTGTCATCAACCGGTGGCTCCGGAGTTCCGTTTGACGCCGCCGGCTGCGTCGCTTCAAAGGCAGGAGCAGGCTTCTCCAAGAGGGAGAGATGCGTCATGAGCAAACTGCGAAGTTCGCTCTTGGCTTGTTCCGCTGCTTCGACCGCTCGCTGCCGCTGACGCCGTGCGTCCTCGGTATCGTTGTTGTGGAGGGCGATCTCTCGCTCCGCCGCAACCTTAGCCTCCTGCTTGATCAAATCTGCTTCCTTATGTGCCGATGCCTTGACTTCATCGGCCGTTCGTTGCGCGAGCACCAACGTATTTTGCAGAGACTCTTCCATCGACTTAAAGTGGCTAATGCGTTCTTTGAGATCGGCTATGTCGGCTTCAAGCGCGGCGCGAGCGTGAGCATCGTCTTCAAGCGTTTCAATCACGTCGTCGAGAAACTGATCGACTTCAGTGCGATCGTATCCTTGCAGCGCTTTCTTGAACGTCTTGTGCTGTATATCTATCGGCGAAATTTTTTGCATGTCTTACCCCCGGTTCATAAAGTCGAGCAGGCCGTCGTTAACCACTGAGTCCCGCAATCCCGCAGAATTGACGACGACTCCAGCCGGCACCACCAGATACATCGCTTCCGCCAACTTTTGGATCTTTCCGTCGAGCGTGTAGGCCACGCCCGACACAAAATCGACTACCCTTTGCAACAGCGAGCGATCGGCATTGAGCAAGTTGACAATGACAACTTGCCTGTTCCGCAGCGCATCCGCGATCTCGGTAACCTCGGCGAAACTGCGCGGTGAATAGACGCTCACCTCCGTGCCGGCGCGCCTTCCCGCCTGCGACAATGGGACAACATTGCTGGATCCCCTGGTAGGTTCGTATTCGTACGCTTCATCGTCTTCATCACGCAAAGAGAAGAACGAACCTATTTTGCTTAACATACTACTCATGACCAAAGCCTCCCGTCTTGCGCTGTAGTGTATTCCGTTGCCCGAACAACGCGGTTCCGATGCGAATCATTGTCGAGCCGCAAGCTACTGCCTGACGCCAATCGTCCGACATGCCAAGCGACAGCGTCTTGCCGCCGACTCGCAAAAACACGCCGGCTGCCAGCGAAAAAGCCCGCTGAATTTCCTTTTGATCCTTTGTCATCGGTCCGATTGCCATCACGCCATCTACTACCAACCCTTCGTCCCGCAACTGTTGCGCTAACCGGTCGGCACGTGAGGGCGCTACGCCAAACCGCTCGGTAGGCGAGATGTTTACTTGCACCAGTACCGGAAGCCGTTTACCGGCATCTTGTGCGGCTCGCGCGAGCGCCTGACCCGCTTCCAGCCGATCGACGCTTTGCACCATGTCGAATTCCTCAACGATTCCCTTCGCCTTATTTGTTTGGACGCGACCTAAGAAATGCTTGCGTACCGGCGGCAGTTCTGCGAACTTTTTCCGCGCTTCCTGATAGTAGTTCTCACCGATGTCCGATAGACCCGCATCGATTGCTTCCAATATCTTTTCGCGAGGCTGTTTTTTGCTAACGCCGACAACGGTGACGTTGACGGTAGCGCGGCCTGCCGCGCGGGTGACGTGGGCAACCTCATGCGCGAGAGCGAGAAACCGCTCTCGTAGCGTCGTCGGGACAGATTGCGCCCCGAGTTCGAGCTCCATGGAAAGACTTCTTCAGTTTTTTACGGGTTCACTCCCGCTACGCACCAGCAAGAGAATGCCAATGAGGATCATTGGAAGCGCCAACAGTTGGCCGCCGGTAATGCCGGCGACAACGATGTCGGGTTGACGCCAGATCTCTGCAAGGGACCGGCTAACGCCGTACAGCGTGAACCACGTCCACGCAACGACGCCGTCCGGCGGCCTGCGGCGGTACAAGAGAAGCAACACGGGTAATACCGCGATATCCAACAGGCACTCGAAGAGCTGCGACGGATACCGCGCTCCGCCGGGAAAGTTTGGAAAATCGATGCAGTACGGACGATCCGGCCGGCACAGCTTCCCCGGCAACTCATCATTGATGAAGTTTACGATTCTGGTGAGCGCTATGCCTATGGGCAGAAGAACGACGACTTCGTCGCCGAGAACGGCGAAGGTCAACCCCGGATGTTTGCGCAGATACAGAAAGACGGCAACGATAACGCCGATCAGTCCCCCGTGAAACGCCATCCCCCCATTCCAGACGGCGATAAAGTTCACGGGATGAGCCAGATACTCCGCGGCGTTGTGGTGAGAAAGTATGTCGGCGATGACGAAAAGCGTCCGTCCACCGACGAGCACTCCAACCAGTGCGTATACCAGAAAATCCTGAATATCGTCGCTAGTCAGGCCCAGCCGGCGGCGTCCCGCCGGGCGGTTCATCCACAAATAGACGCAAAGAAAGCCTGCAAGGTAGGACAGTCCGTACCAGTGGACGGACAGCGGACCAAGATGTAACGCAATCGGGTCGATGTTCGGATAATTAAACCAGTGTTGCAAGCATCTCCTCAGGGGCCGTCGTACTTGGAGGTGTGCCGACTCCCCAAGTCAACATCGCAACCGCGTTTCTCGCGGGGCTCGTTTCCTTCATCTCGCCGTGCGTCCTCCCCCTGGTCCCCGCCTATCTCTCATTTCTCACGGGATCGAGTGTAGAACAACTCAAAGCTGATGAAAGTGCCGCCAACAAAGTACGGATCCTAGTTCATTCCCTCTCCTTTATCGCGGGTTTCACGCTAATATTCGTCCTGCTCGGAATCTCGGCTAGCGCCATCGGTGGGTTACTACAGGCAAACAAGGAGCTTATAGCACAGATCGGCGGGATCATCATCGTGATTCTGGGCTTAAGCATGATGGGGATGCTGCGGATTCCTTTCTTAATGATGGACAAGCGCGTACAAGTTCGCCGCTCTAACCGGAGTTACGTTACATCGTTTTTGGTCGGCATCGGCTTTGCCGCCGGCTGGTCCCCGTGCATCGGCCCCATTCTCGGGGCGATCCTCTTGATTGCCTCGCAGGCTCACACCGGACAGGCGGTGCTTCTCTTACTCGCCTATTCGCTCGGCCTCGCCATTCCGTTCTTTGTTACGGCAGCGGCGATCAGTTCGGCCCTCGGCTTTCTGGCCCGCATTAAGCGCTTTCTTCCAGCAATCGAATTCACGGCGGGCGCGTTTCTGGTTGCAACCGGCGTCGTGTTGGTCACCAATTCCTTCCTCAGAATAGCAGGCTTCTTCTATCAGTACATCCCGCAACCACGAATCTAGCAACTCGCTGGTTTTCGCGCTCGCGGCGTTGTGCGTGTTTACCATCGATCAGTTCACCAAGCATGCAGTCGCCGGAACCTTTCTGCCGGGTGAAAGCCGTATCGTAATCCCTCATCTTCTCAAGTGGACGTTCGAACAAAATCAACGCGGAGCTTTCGGCCTCTTCGGCAACCAACCGTGGTTGTTGATCGCGATGGCGCTCGTGGTGCTCGCGTTGTTTTGGTATTCCTTCCGGGATCTTGCAGCCAAGTCAATTTTGGTACGCATCGCCTTTGGCATGATTACCGGCGGAGCAATCGGCAACGTCGTTGACCGCTTACACTTTCACTACGTCGTTGATTTCATCGATTTCTATAGCATCTGGCCCAACGTGTTTAACATCGCTGACTCGTGCATTACGGTCGGCGTTGCATTACTGATCCTTTCAAGCCTTGCTCCACACCGTTCTACCTGAAGAAAGCGGCAAACGTGCCGATGTGGTGGTTGCGCGCGTTGGAGGCGTTTCACGTGCACTGGTTGCAGACGCGGTCAAACGCGGTGCCGTGCTGCACAACGGTACGGCCATAAAGGGGAGCACCCTGGTAAGCGAAGGCGATATCCTGGAATTCAACGTCAGCCCGCGGCCTCCAATAGCAGTGTATGCCGAATCGATCGATTTGAACATCGTGTACGAGGACGGCGATATTGTAGTTGTCGATAAGCCGGCGGGAATGGTGACGCACCCGGCACATGGCGCAACGAGCGGCACGTTGGCCAACGCGCTTCTCGCCCATGTTTCTTCGTTACCGGGAGACGAACTGCGACCGGGGCTGGTGCATCGTCTCGATCGCGATACGTCCGGCCTATTGGTAGTTGCCAAAACAGCGCAAGCGCTCACCATCTTAGGAAAAGCAATGAACGCACGGCACATCGCCCGTCAGTACCTGGGACTCGCTAGCGGAATTCCCGCGTACTTAAAAGGAACGTTGGACGGCGCGATTGGACGCGATCCGACCAATCGTCTGCGATACACAATAACCTCTGACGGAAAACCCGCCGTCACCCATTATGAAGTCATTGAAAAACTGAACAGGGCGTGTGAGCTTGTCTTTCACCTCGAAACCGGCAGGACGCATCAAATTCGTGTCCACATGGCGGCCTTGGGAAATCCACTTATCAACGATCCAGTGTATGGCAAAACCGAAGCACGCTTTCCACTGGCCGGCCAAGCCTTGCACGCTTGGCGTCTCGCATTTCGCCATCCCATCTCACGCCGAGACCTTGAGTTCGAGGCCCCACCGCCGAAAGAATATCTCGCCACCAAAGCGATTTTGCGTGAATGAATTCGCGCTGCATGGCAGCAGCGGAGCGGCACGCAGCGGGACATTGCATTTGCGCCACGGCGACGTGCAGACGCCGGCCTTCATGCCCGTCGGCACCGCTGCGACGGTCAAAGGACTAACCCCGGACGACTTGCATGAGTGCGGCGCCGAAATGATCCTTGCGAACAGCTACCATTTATGGCTTCGTCCAGGTCTGGAAACAATCGTGGCCGCCGGCGGTTTGCACGAGTTCATGCAGTGGGATCGTCCCATCTTGACCGATAGCGGTGGCTTTCAAATTTTTAGCCTGCAAGAACGTTGCACGTTGAACGAAGAGGGCGTTTCCTTCGCTTCGCACCTCGATGGAAGCCGCCACTTTTTTACGCCTGAAATGGTGGTTGGCTTTCAGGAGGCAATTGGCGCGGACATCGCGATGGTCCTCGACGTATGCATAAAACTGCCCGCGCCGCAGACGGCGGTGGATGAGGCTGTACGAATAACGTCGCGGTGGGCGCGCCGCGCGCAGGGATGTCGCCGGGATTCGGGCACCTTGTTGTTCGCGATCATGCAGGGCGGCCTGGATGAACGTGCTCGCGAACGGAGCGCCGCCGATCTTCTTCAATTGGATTTTCCAGGGTATGCCATCGGCGGATTATCGGTGGGGGAATCACGTGAAGAGATGCGCCGCATGGCGCGCTTTTCGGCTCGATTGCTGCCCGATGAAAAGCCCCGCTACTTGATGGGCGTCGGGACGGTGCCCGACTTGATTAGCGCAATCGACTGCGGAATCGATATGTTCGACTGCGTCTATCCGACGCGCTGTGGACGAAACGGCCGGGCGCTCACCAGAAGCGGCGAGTTGAACATTAAAAACTCAGCGTTCGTGCGGGACTTTGATACGCTCGATTCCCAGTGCCGGTGCTCCGTCTGCCGGCGCTTCTCGCGCGCATACCTTTGCCATCTTTTTCGAGCCCATGAAATGCTGGGCCCAAGACTGCTTTCCTATCACAACCTTTTCGTTCTCGCGGCACTGATGGGCGAAGCGCGCACAGCGATTGTGAACGGCACATGGGGCGATTTTAGAGATGCGGTCTTGGACGGCGTTACGCAAGGGACGCAATGATGGTTCGGCTCTTCGTTGGGGGCCTGCCGCGTCAAGCAGCCAAAAGCGACGTGGTTCAATTATTCAGGTCATTCGGCGTCGATGAGGACGCCGTCGTGATTCCCCGTGACCGGCGCACGAGGCGCAAGAAAGGCTACGCCTACGTAAACGTACCCGATGATCGCGCGGCTCAAGGCGCGATTATCGCATTTCATCTCTTCCCAATCGACGGCAAACCACTAACAGTATGCCGCGCCGAAGAACGCCCCGTCAAAAAAACCCGCCCATCACCTAAACCCACTCTGTCATCCTGAGCTTTGTCGAGGATGAACTTGCGGAATGTCATCCTGTCCCAACCTTGTCATCCTGAGCTTGTAGAAGGACTCCTCGCACCTTGTCATCCTGAGCTCGTCGAAGGACCCCTCGCACATTGTCATCCTGAGCCTGTCGAAGGACCCCTCGCACATTGTCATCCTGAGCCGTCGAAGGACCCCTCGCACATTGTCATCCTGAGCCTGTCGAAGGACCCCTGGCACATTGTCATCCTGAGCCTGTCGAAGGACCGGCACTACTTTCGTCCCTTGCGTCACGTCGCAGCAGTCCATCATGAAAACATATTTCGTATACATGGTACGTTGCCGCGATGCAAAATATTATGTCGGGATCACAAACGATCTGGAACGACGGGTCGCCGAACACAATCTCGGGCTGGACCCCTACTGTTACACGTTTTCAAGAAGGCCCGTGACCTTAGCTTTTGCAACCGACTACCGCGATGTGGTTGAGGCAATAGCTTTCGAAAAACAACTTAAGGGCTGGTCTCGTGCGAAAAAAGAGTCGCTGATCACCGGCGATTGGGGGCGCATTAAGGAACTCGCGCGGGGACATAACCAGCGAACTCATCCTTCGACAAGCTCAGGATGACACGGTGGATCAGTGTCAATGTCATGGTGAGCTTGTCGAACCATGGCCTTCAGCGTAAATGTCATGGTGAGCTTGTCGAACCATGGCCTTCAGCGTAAATGTCATCCTGAGCTTGTCGAACCATGGCCTTCAGTGTCAATGTCGTGGTGAGCTTGTCGAACCATGACCTTCAGCCGCGAGCGTCCGGCGAACTCGTCCTTCGACAAGCTCAGCGTGACAACGCCGGAGTTAGGCGGCGTCGATTGTGGTTACGATTTGGGCGCAGGGGCTGCATAAGCGAGGATGCGAAGGATCGGCTCCGAGGGGTAGGTATTTCCAGCAGCGCGCGCACTTTTCGCCGCGGGCGCGAAGCAGCGGCAGTACGACGTGCGCCACCATTGAATCAGTGTCGCTGCGCCGCAGCTCCACTTCCGAAACGACTAGCGCTTCACGAAGATTGTCGCCTAAGCTCTCCAACGCATCGTACTCTTCGCCATGCGCCGTCACCACGGCACGTGTTTCAAAATCGCGAAGGC
>JALZBG010000047.1 GCA_030947645.1 Vulcanimicrobiota bacterium
CATTGTAGGCGGGTTCAGCGTCGTTTTCGAGGAGGTTATCATCATCGGAACGATGCTGTCAGTTCTACTGCATACCGGACTGACCGACGATGATGCAAGAGCGGGATCTATTGCCTTGATGCTGTGGAGCGCCAGCGGTGCAATGCTCATGGCAGGTGCCGGCAATCTGCTCACAATCTTTCTAGGATTGGAACTTCTTTCGCTGGCGCTGTACTGTTTATGCGGCATCCCTCGTCTGGCGGGAGCGCGCGAGTCTGCGTTAAAATATTTGATTCTGTCGTCGATGGCCTCCGGCTTTTTATTGTACGGAATGGCGTTGCTCTTCGGCGCATCGGGAAGCGTTGCGCTTTCAAGTTTGTTGTTGGTGCCCGTCGCGTCCAAAGGTTTATTCGTTGTGGGCACAGCACTGTTTTTGATGGGAATGGCGTTCAAGCTGAGTCTGGCTCCCTTTCACGTATGGGCTCCGGACGTGTATCAGGGTGCCCCTCTGGCCGTTACCGCGTTCATGAGTGTTGTAACCAAAGCCGGAGCGCTCGCCGTGTTGGGTCGTTTTGCGTATTCGGCCGTCCCCGCAAATCTGCAAGTTCACATACTGCTGCCCGTATGGGTCCTCGCGGGGCTATCGATGATTGTGGGGAACGTTGCGGCGCTTGCGCAAACCGACATCAAGCGTCTGTTGGCATACTCCGGAATTGCCCAAATAGGATACATCGTCGCCGCGTTTGCCGGCACAAGCGCGCTCGGTTTGCGCTACGCGATCTTTTATTTCGTTGCTTATACCTTCATGAATCTGGGTGCATTTTCAGTTGTGGCGTTGCTTTCGAGCCAAACTGAGGAAGGGTCCAACCTGGCCGCCTTTTCGGGGTTGGGACAGCGGCGTCCGGTGCTAGCCGCGGCCATGACCTTTTTCTTGCTCGCCCTCGCTGGTCTGCCGCCTACCGCGGGCTTCGTCGGAAAGATACTCATCCTGTCAAGTTCGGTCGGCGCGGGCTACGTCTGGCTCGCCGGACTCCTTATCTTGGGTACAGCCATCTCTCTGTACGCGTATTTTAAGATCATTGGTGCGATGTATGAGCGTTCCAGCCGAGCGCAGCTGACTGAGCGTCGTCTGCGCTCCCCTCTGGCTTGGCTGAGCGTACTGCTCTGCGCCGCGGCGGTGCTAGCGATGGCCTTCTATCCGCTAACGCCTAGTAACGTTCTACCGATAGTAAAGTAAGCGCACGCCCTACATTGCCGATGGAGGGCGCCGGGATTATACTGGAATCGAAAAACTCCGAGTGCTTTCGGCTCCGCGCTGTATGGTGGCCACGCATGTTTAGACTTATCGAAACGCTTGCCTTAGGGCTCATTCTCGCAGTCTGTTCCCCCTCGCTTGGTTTTGGCACGACTCTTGTAACCGACCCCAACACGGCGACGTCGAACTTTCCATCGGATCCGAAAGGAGCGGTAGACACCGCCCGGCAGAGGGTGGCGTCCGGCGATGTCAACGGCGCTGTGAATCAGCTAGCCAAATACGTTGCCTTACACCCGCGCGAGATCGAACCGGCGCGTCTTCTCGGCGACCTGTATTATCGCCAATTCAAATTACCCGCCGCTGAAACGACCTTCCGGCGCATTCTCACGCAGTTCCCGGCCGATTCGGAAACGCACAATCGTCTTGGTTCGGTGTACGCGTCAGAGAATCGCCTAAGCGATGCGGTGTCGGAATTCGACAAGAGTTTGCCGAATACGAGCGCCGTCTCAGATTTGGTTGCGGTGCACCGCCGACTGGGAGACTTTGACCGGTTCGAACGGCAAGTAGCGATGAGCGCCGTGGAACACCGGTGGGATGCGGGCGCACAAGAGACGCTCGGCGCCGTCTATTACGAAAATCATAAGTACGGACAGGCCATCGATGCGTTTCGAAATGCGCTCCAAATCGCACCGAACTCGTGTCAGGCTCTCAACGGCATGGGCTTAGTGTATCTGGATCAGCATGACTATGCCGGCGCGAACGGCTTTTTCGAACGCTGCCGCACGGTAAATCCGAGAAACTATTCGGCTGCAATTAATCTCGCCGTTTCTCACATAGAAACGCAACAATACGATGCCGCTCGACGCTTGTTAGAGTTTGCAAACGGGGTAGCGCCGGAACAACCGGAAGCGTTAGTTAACTTCGGCTACATCGAAGATACGCATAACAATTGGAAGGGGGCTATCGCGTATTACCTAAAAGCGCTTGCCGTCTTTCCATTCTCCCGAGATGCTTACGTGGATCTCGGCTTCGATTACAAGACACACAAACTGTATGAGTTGGCGGAGGCGGCGTTTATCAAGGGACTCACCGTTTCCCCCAAAGATGCGCGGCTGCACTATTTGCTTGGCGAGACTTATCGCGAACAGCAAAAAACGGCCTTGGCCGTCGAACAATTTAAAGCTGCTGCCCAGGCCGACGAGCCTGACGTCTCCTCCGCGGCAAAGCGAAGGATCGCCACCTTACTCCAAGGCGGCATGCATTAGCGCATTGCGAGACTGCTTCGACAGTGCTTCGACAGTGCTTCGACCAGGCTCAGCATGACATTGCTCAGCATGACATTGCTTAGCATGACATTGCTCAGCATGACGCGCCGGCCTTATTCGTTGTCATCCTGAGCTTGTCGAAGGGCTTGTCATCCTGAGCTTGTCGAAGGGCGCACTGCAGTGGCGTCGATCTCGACCCTCGCACCCAGAGGCAAGGCGCTAACGGCGACGGTAGCGCGGGCCGGTTTCGAACCGCTGAAATACTGAGCGTAAACGGCGTTTACCGTCGGAAAGTCGCTCATGTCAAGTAAGTACATCGTCGTCTTTGCGACATCTGCGAAACTCAGATCCGCGGCCCGCAGCACGCTCCCCAGGTTGTCCATAATCTGTTGCGTTTGGGCGCCCGCGTCGCCGTCAACAAGTGTTCCTGCCTCGGGCACGATTCCAACTTGTCCACTACAAAAAACCAAGCCGTTGACCTCGACCGCTTGACTATAAGGCCCGATCGCCGCAGGGGCGCGTTCCGTGAAGATTGCGTGCATCATTCTTACACGTTGGCCGTTTCGCGCGCCATTGTGCCTTTAAAAACGCCGCTCTCCTTTTCGACGCCGAAATTGTTCTTGGCCAATTCGTCGATGCGCTGCAACTCGTCGGCCGAAAGCGCGGGCGCATCAGGTGCCTTTGCGAATTCGAGCATCTGCTCGCGATCGTAGATGTTCGGCAGGACGGTCATGACGCGCGGCTCGGACAGCAGCCACGCAAGCGCAGCTTGCCCCATGGTCCGCTGGGGAGTCTCCAGGAATCGTAGTGTCTCAACCTTTTTGACGCCGTTGACGAGCCAGGACTTTGGACGGTGCCGCCGGTGATCGCCAGGCGGAAAAACGGTTTGCGCTGTGTATTTCCCTTCCAGCATTCCACTGGAGTGGGGAACGCGAACCATATACCCCGTGTCCGCATTGGCCTCTCTTGCGGCGGCCAGCATCTCGTTGCCGGGGAACTGTTCGAGCATGTTCCAAATCATTTGTATGCTGGTCACGTTGCGTACCCGTGCAGCATCGATGCCTTCCACTAACCAACCGATTGCGGGTCCAAGCGCGACGCCGTAATACCGGATCTTGCCTTCGGTTCGAAAAGTTTCAAGCAGCGCAAACAGTTCGTCGCTGTATATCTGCTCCAAATGCGCATTGTGGATTTGGTAGAGATCGATGACGTCAGTATCGAGCCGACGCAACGACTGTTCGAGCGCAAAGCGCACGAATGCGGGCGAAAAGTCTGCTGGAATCTCCTGTTGTCCCTTACGCTCGCCGCCAAAGTTGTAAAAGTCGTATCCGAACTTCGTTGCGTACACGACCTGCTCGCGCTTTGCGCGAAAGGCCGTGGCGAGTTGCTCTTCGCTCCGGCCATTGCCATAGGTGTCGGCTGCATCAAATAAGGTGATGCCCAGGTCCAAGGCTTCACGCAGCAGGTTCACGGCCTGCGCGTCGTCCATTGTGCCCCACCATCCGGTCGCGGTGGTCCATAGCCCGAAGCCCACTTCGCTAACGCTAAGATCTGTTTTCGGATACGTTCTATATCGCATGCGGGACATTTCGACGCACCCTGAAGCGAACCCAGGTAATCCAGGCACAAGTTGGTATACCGTTTCTCCTTGAGTCTCACTCGCAAAGACGTTAGGCGCGTCGCCAAATGGATCGAGCAGTATTATGACGATTCGCGGAAATATCGTGTGCTCTCGAGCGCGCGCCCTGGCGAGATCGCCGCCGCCTTGCCCGATACCGCGCCCGTGCAAGGGGAGTCGTTCGAACAGATTTTTTCCGACTTCGAACAAATCATAGTTCCCGGCATCACGCACTGGAATCACCCGCGGTTTTTCGCGTACTTCTCGATCAGCGCCGCGCCGGTTACCGTCTTGGCCGAAGCGTTGGCGGCAACGCTGGATGTCAATGCCATGCTCTGGCGTACGTCGCCCGCTGCCACGGAACTGGAGGAAGTGGTCCTGGCCTGGTTACGTTCGATGCTGGGCATTAGTGAGGATTTTGCGGGTATCGTATATGACACCGCATCGATCGGGGGGTTCACGGCTTTAGCAGCCGCCCGTGAAGCGTTGGACTTGGACATTCGTGATGTTGGCATGACCGGTCGAGAGCTTCCGGCATTGCGCGTTTACATCACCGAGCACACGCATTCACACATCGAAAAGGCAGCCATCGCGCTTGGAGTTGGACGCAGCAATGTCGTTCGCATACCGGTCGACGATGCGTTTAGAATGCGGCCCGACGCACTGCAAGAACAAATCGAAGGCGACCGGGCGCGGGCCATGCATCCGATGTGCATCGTTGCAACCGTGGGAACGACTTCCACAACGTCCACCGACCCCGTCGACGCCATCGCGGCCATCGCCCAAAAGCATGCGATCTGGCTGCACGTCGATGCGGCGTACGCCGGCATAGCCGCGATTCTGCCGGAACAGCGTCACCTACTTGCGGGGGTCGACGCTGCCGATTCGTTGGTGGTGAATCCACACAAGTGGCTCTTCGTACCGATCGATTTATCGGTGTTGTACGTACGCCGGCAGGAAATCGTCAAACGGGCATTTGCGCTGCGCGCAGACTACCTCACAACGCCCGAAGCGGACGTGCGCAACTACATGGACTATGGCTTGCAACTCGGGCGCCGCTTCCGTGCACTCAAATTGTGGTTTCTTCTGCGCAGCTACGGCGTGCGAGGCCTCCAGCGAAAGCTGCGCCGGCACATTGCGTTGGCGCAAGAATTTGCCCAGTGGATACGGCTGGAGGATGAATGGGACGTCGTTGCGCCGCATCCTCTCTCAGTCGTGTGTTTTCGCTTTGTTCCCCGCGGCAGCAATTCGCCGCAGAAGCTCGATACGCTGAACGAACGAGTGTTGGATGCCGTCAACGCAAGCGGCGAGATATTCCTCTCAATGACGAAAGTTAGTGGAAGAACGGCACTGCGTCTAGCCATTGGGAACGAGCGAACCAACCGTGCCGACGTCCAACTCGCCTGGGACGTTCTGCGCCGGCATGCCCGGGAGATACGCTCCCATGAGACTTAGTAAGAGCTCCTAAGAGAAGAACGTCCGCGAAATGGTTTGATACACTGATAGCAGGGTGATTGCGGCCACGCTGACCGCTGTGGCCCAAGCAACGATATTGAGAACGGGGCCGTTCCGGTGGTCACCCATCAGTGACTTCTTGTTAATGAGTATGAGCATGAAGATCAGCAAGAACGGCAGTAATATACCGCTGACGATCTGAGAGTAGTTGATCAGCCGCAGTAACGGGATGCCCGGTAGGAGCACGAGCAGCGCCCCAACCGCAATAACCCCTGCATATAAGGAGAAGAAGGCGGGCGCTTCTGAGAAGCGTTTGTTCACGCCGCTTTCGAATCCGCCGGCCTCGCAAACGAAAAACGCAGTAGACAATGGTAAAATGGATGCCGTAAAGATTCCGGCGTTGAGTATTCCGAAACCGAACAGGATCGCGGCGAACCCTCCGGCAATGGGTTCCAGAGCCCTGGCTGCATCGCTTGTTTCATTGATGATGTATTGATGGTGCGGATGCGCCACATTGAAGACAAAAATGGTCGCCGCGGTAGCCAGGATCATAAAGAACGACATGAAGTCCGTTATGAAGCAACCGAAAAGCACGTCAATGCGGGAGAACGCATAGTCGCGGACTCGTATGCCCTTTTCGACGATCGATGACTGAATGTAAAACTGCATCCAAGGCGAAATCGTCGTGCCGATCAGTGCGATGATCATCCACAAGTAATTTTGATCGTGGCTGATGGTCGGCACTAAAAATCCCCGCCACACGTCGTGCCAGTTGGGATGAGCGCGAAAACCCGAGATCACGTACGTAAAATACAGCGCCGAAAAGATTAAAAATACTTTTTCCGTAACGCCTCGGCCAGTACGCAGCACAAGCACAAACACCAAGAGTGCTACGGCCGGCACGGCGATGTAGGCCGACAGGTGAAAAATCTTGGCAGCCACCGCCACGCCCGCGAATTCGGCAGAGGTGGTAAAAATGTTCGATGCCACAAAGGCCAGCATCACAAAAAAGGTCCAGCGTACGCCGAAGTGCTCCCGAATGAGTCCCGCCAAACCTTTTCCTGTCACAGCGCCCATGCGAGCGCTCATTTCTTGCACGACCATCAACGCAATGGTGATGGGGATGAGCGTCCACAGAATTGAGTAGCCGAATTGCGCCCCGGCCTGCGAGTAGACGGTGATCCCCCCTACATCATTATCTGCGCTGGCGGTGATGAGCCCCGGTCCAAAAACAGCGAAAAAGAGCATGGCTTTTGCGCCGAAACGCAGGCGGCGGCGCGATTTTTCCTGTACCGCCTCCATACTAGGAACTTGGCAACTCCTAGGAGGCTATTGGCTGGTGTGTTTTATGATGATGAGCGTGAAACCGTGGTAGCCATTTTGCGAACTTTTCAGGGACGATCACGTCGATGGCGTCGTCGACCGTCACGATGCCGAGCATTCTGCCATGCTCGTCCACAACGGGGCAAGCCAACAAATCGTAGCGTGCGATGGTGGCGGCGACGTCCCGACCACTCGTAGCCGAAGTGACGCTGACGATGTCGGTCTCCATGATGTCCGAAATTTTTGCAGCGGGCTGGGCGAGGAGCAGAGAACGCAACGTCAATACTCCAAGCAAAATTTTCGACTCGTCGGTGACGTACAGATAATAAATGAACTCCGTTATGGGGGCAATTTCTCTGATTTTTTCGATGGTCGATTCGGCGGTCCTGTGGGGATAAATCCACACATAATCAGTCGTCATTAGGCCACCGGCGGTATTGTCTTGATATTTAACCAATTCGCGCAGTTCGCCCGCGGTTGTATCGTTCATCTCGGAAAACAATTCGGTCTGCTGCTCTTCGGGAAGCTCCGAGAGCAAATCCGCGGCGTCGTCGCTATCCATCTCTTCGATGATGTCCGCCGCTCGCTCGGTTCCGATGTCCTCAATGATCGATTTTTGCGTTCCACGATCCAGGTGTTCCAGGGCGTCGGCGGCCGTTTCGTCGTCCAGCGAATGAAAAATCGCTGCCGCTTCGCGTGATGAAAGTTCGCCGATGATTTCTGCCAGATCCGATGGATGCAAGCGAGCTAACTTGCTTTCAGTCACCGACAGCTCGACTTGGGCCGGGTTTTTTTCGCGGATTGGGGCGACGTTGTTCCATGAAATCGTCAAACGGGGCTTGTGCTTGTAGATTCCGGGAACGATCGCGCGGCTAACCGATTCAAGTCCAAGCCGCCGCAGAAGGCCGCGGACACCGACGTCTGCAGCGACCACCCTCAACGCTCCACCGGTATTCGCGACCTCCAGGTCGTTGATGCGTACAACTTTTCTTCCGTCCACATCAACGATTTGCTTATCCAGTAAATCTGCGACCAAATAGAGAGCCTCGTTGTCCGAGAGTGCCGGCTGGCTTGGCGCCGCCGTGAGCGCCACCGTTCCATGGTCGTCGACGTCGGCTACCGTGCTGATCGGAGCGAATCGCAATCCGGCAGCAGTCTTGACCACAAGTCCGTCGATTTGTGGAAACGTGTCCTCTGGCTTTGTGACCAGGAAGTCGGTGACTTTGCCGACGGGGAGACGATTGACGAATGCTTTACGGCCTGCCAATTCGGAGATGAATCCGCTGTGAAAATTCACCGTTCACCCCTTTCATAGCGCAACGCCGGCGTGCCATCCTCTAAGCACTTTGATTCGCGCTTGAGGAGCGTTTCTCTGCCGGCGAATCTTCCGGCGTTAGGGGGCGGGGGTGGTTATTGTCCGATAGGCTGTCGGCGTTGTGCGCATGAACGACACGTCGTCGTTCGACAGAGTGTGCGAACAGGAGTCCCGCTCATGGTCGCAGATGACGTAGCGGTCTTCGGACTCTTCGTCGAACTCGTCGGTCAATGGGTAGAATACTTCCACATTGGCAGCAAACAAACATGGCTGCGTTTATCCCCGCACACCCACGGAATCGCTAACTTTGAACATGCGCTCTAACCCGGTGAAGTTCAAGACGCTCAGCAGTTCAGGACTTCTAGTGACGATTTCGACAGCAGTGCCAGTCCTAGCATGTAGCGTTTTCTGCAACTGCACAAACATTCCGAGAGCCGTGGAATCAACTGATGTAGCCTTTGAAAGATCCAATACGACGCTGTCGGCCACGATGGCCTCTTGCAGCTTTGCGCGGAGTTCTTCCGCGTTTCTGGTACCGCAATCGCCGCTGACCGAAACGACGACGGCCGGTGCAAGGTGGGTGGAGTTCACCGACTAAACTCCTTTGGGCGCCGTTTCGTCCAGGGCGAACGTCAGCAATTCACTAAATGCAGTGTCTTCGTCCATGCCGGTGGCTACCAGCCGCTTGACGACGGCCGTCAGCTTGTGCGCTACGGCCTCGGGTAAAGTGAGCGTAATGTGTTCCGTCGCTTGAAGCATAGTGCTAAGTCTACGCAAACAGGCATTGCGCTGTCTGTCTGCTTTCGTACCGTCTTGCAGAGAAGCGGCGTCGCGCATGCTATAATGGGTGCGTAGTCTCACATATAGGGAAATACGGGTCACCGCCTCCGCTAAGAAACGGAGCGCCTACTTGCTAGATTCTGCTCCAAGTCAGGTAGGTGCCCGTGATTTCGACAGTTTCAAGAGCCAGCAATCAGATTTTGTCCTCCTTGCCAGAGGAAGAACGACGCGCCGTCGAGGCCCAATGCGAAGAATGCGATATGAAAAGCGGCGCCGTTATTTATGAAGTAGACGAACGGCTTCAATACGTTTATTTCCCTTTGGATTCGGTGATGTCCATGCTTTCCGTAATGGAAAATGGCTCCGCCGTTGAGGTAGGTTCCGTGGGACGCGAAGGAATGGCCGGCGTGCAAATGGTCCTTGGCTCCGATCAGATTCCCGGTCGCGGAATCTGTCAAGTCCCCGGCAGGGCAGTGCGCATGCCAGGCAAACGCTTCACTGAACTGTTCGTAAACAATCTAACCTTCCGTATTTTGTTGCAACGTTATACGCTGGCCGTCTTCAATGTTGCCGCGCAGTCGGTGGCGTGTAACAGGCTGCATCCGTTGGCGGAGCGGTGCGCGCGATGGTTATTGATGACTCAGGACCGCGTTGGGAAAGACGATTTCAATCTGACGCATGAATTTTTGGCGATGATGCTGGGAGTGCGTCGTGCCGGCGTCAGTACCGCTGCCGCGATGTTGCAGACCGCTGGTTATATCCATTACCTTCGGGGCCACGTCACAATCATCGACCGTCTGGGTTTGGAGGGCGCCTCGTGCGAATGTTACCAGGCAATGGTGCAAGAATACGAGCGTCTCATGCACATTCCAATCATCGCGCCCCGCCCCAATTAGGGCGCCCGTTTCCAAGGATCCCATGGCGGTCGCATTGGAGGTCGCACGGGAAGCTGGAATGCTCTTGATGGACCGAATAAACAGTCCGCTGCACATCCGGGAAAAGGGCAGCCGGGCTGATCTGGTTACCGATGCGGACCGTGCCAGCGAACGGCTGATCCTTGAACGGCTGCGCAAGGAATTTCCGAACAGCACCATCCTCGGCGAAGAGACCGGAGCGCACCAAGGTAGTTCGGACGAACGTTGGATCGTCGATCCACTTGACGGAACCACGAATTTTGCGCACGGCTACCCGCCGTTCTGCGTTTCGATTGCCTACGAGCGGGCGGGCGTACTGTGCGCGGGAGTGGTGTATGCGCCTTTTTTTAATGAATGTTTTGCCGCTGAAAAGGGGTGCGGCGCAACGCTCAATGGCGTCCCGATCGCCGTTTCCAAAGTTGAGACCGTTTCCGATGCCCTCCTGTGCACCGGTTTTCATCCGGCGAATTACGCTCGTAACGGTCGCCAGTTCGCACACATGTCGGCGCGCGCTCAGGCCGGCCGTCCGACGAGACGGTTCGGCAGCATTGGATTTAGCGTACGTGGCGAGCGGGCGATTTGACGGTTTTTGGGAGTTCGACCTTTCGGCTTGGGACGTTGCGGCTGGGTCTCTTCTGATTGCTGAAGCCGGGGGACGCGCGACCGCGGTGGACGGCTCGGGGCTCAACATCGCAGGCGGTTCTATTCTGTCGACAAACCGGCTTATTCACCAGGAGATGCAGGCAATGCTATGTGCTACTCGCCCAGACCCGCACGTAACGCGTCGATCGAGCTGAACAGCGCGTCGATGTCTTCGTCGTTGGAATAAAAATGGGGGCCGATGCGAATGCCGCACCCCGGCCGGTAGTCGACAAATACGCGGCGCTGTATTAAGCCCTCATACACGCGCGCAGACTGCGGGAAGTCGATGCCGATCCAACCCGTCCTCTTTTGAGGCTCCAGCGGCGTATTTACCGTTAGATTCCGTTCGATGGCCATCTGCCAGATGCGTGTCGTCAGGCGAATGTTGTGTTCTCTAATGGCGGTCACGCCGACTTCCTTAATCAAGTCGTGCCCGGGTTGGGCAACGAGGTATCCGGGAATGGTCGGTGTGCCCGTCCCCCAGCGGTACATCGAGTCTGCATATGTCATTGGAGCTGGTTCGAATGAAAAGGGCCGGGCGTGCGCCATCCAACCGGTGACTGCAGGTTCAAAGGTTGCGAGCAAGCCCGGCTTTACGTAGATCCAACCGCACCCTGGTCCTCCGCACAGCCACTTGTGGCTGCCGCCCGTGACGATGTCCAGGTCCCAATCGGTGACATCGAAAGGATACACGCCGGTGGTCTGATAGGCGTCAACCATCAACAGCGTTCCAGTTTGGCGGCAGTGCTGCTGTATTGCGCGCACGTCGCAAATTGCTCCCGACACATAGTACGCGTGCGAGAGGGCAGCGATCACCGTTCTTTCCGTGATTGCCGCGATGATGCGTTCGGTCGGAACAGTTCGCCCGTCGTCGGATGGGACGATTCGAATCTGCGCCCCGGTGCGTTGATATTCCGTCCAAACATAGGTTAGCGAAGGAAACTGCAACGCTTCGTACACGACTTCATTGCGTTGCCCGTCGAACCGTAACGACGACGCTAGCGCTGCTTGCAGCACCGACACGTTTGGAGCAAGAAAAACGCTGCCGGGAGGAGCGCCTATGATCTCTCCAAGATTATCGGCGATCGCTCCGATGCGCGGGAGCCAGCTATGCCAAGCTTCGGGACCGTCTTGCGCCCATTGCGTCCAGTAAGAGTTCAACGCATCTTTTGCGGCGAATGGAGCCGCTCCCATCGAGTGGCTAACCAGA
>JALZBG010000010.1 GCA_030947645.1 Vulcanimicrobiota bacterium
CGGCGTTCTGCAGCGCCGAACGTGTCACTTTGAACGGCTCCACGATACCTGCGGAAATCATGTTAACGAGCTCGCCCGTCATGGCATCGAAGCCTTGGCCGGGCTTCGCGCCCCTGACCCGCTGGACTTCGACGGAACCTTCATAGCCCGCGTTTTCTGCGATTTGCCGCAACGGCTCTTCAAGCGCACGGCGCACGATTTCCATTCCGATCTTCATGTCGGCAGCCGATAACGCCGAACCGTTTTCCGAAGGCGCCTTGAAGTTCTCAAGCGCTTTTTGCGCATGAACCAACGAACTTCCGCCGCCCGGAATCATCCCTTCCTGGACCGCGGCACGAGTGGCTGAAAGAGCGTCCTCAATGCGATGTTTCTTCTCTTTGAGTTCGGTTTCAGTCGCAGCTCCCACCTGGATGACGGCCACGCCGCCGCTTAACTTGGCCAGACGCTCTTGAAGTTTCTCCCGGTCGAAATCGCTATCGGTCTCTTCGACCTGCCGCTTGATCATTTCGATGCGGCCTTTAATGGCGTCATCTTTGCCTTTGCCATCGACGATAGTGGTCTCTTCCTTGGTCACTTTGACCGATTTTGCTTGGCCCAGCAAGTCCGGCGTTACTTTATCAAGCTTAAGTCCGAGCTCTTCGCTGATCACCGTCGCGCCGGTGAGTGTTGCGATGTCCTTTAGCATCTCTTTGCGGCGATCGCCAAAACCGGGCGCCTTGACCGCGACGGTGGTGAAGGTCCCGCGCAGTTTATTGACCACCAGCGTGGCCAGTGCTTCACCTTCCACATCTTCAGCGATGATGAGCAACGGTTTCTGGACCTGAACTACTTTCTCGAGCAGCGGAAGGATGTCGGCGATCGCCGAAATCTTGCGTTCCGTTACGAGAATGTAAGGATCGCTAAGCACTGCTTCCATGCGTTCGCTGTCGGTCACCATGTACGGCGAAATGTATCCCTTGTCGAACTGCATCCCATCTTTGGTCTCAACTTCGGTTTTCATCGACTTGGATTCTTCAACCGTGATGACGCCGTCCTTGCCGACCTTCTCCATCGCGGTCGAAACCAGCCCGCCGATCTCTTTATCGTTTGCAGAAATGGAGGCGACCTGCGCGATTTTCTCGGCAGTATCGACTTTTTCAACAAACTTTTCCATTTCAGCGACGGCCAGTTCGACGGCCTTTTCGATACCGCGCTTGATCAGCAGCGGATTGCTGCCGGCGGTTACGTTGCGCAGCCCTTCACGGATAATCGCTTGCGCGAGCACGGTTGCCGTGGTGGTGCCGTCGCCGGCAATGTCATTCGTCTTGGATGCGACTTCCTTGACGAGCTGTGCGCCCATGTTTTCGAACGAGTTTGCCAGCTCGATTTCTTTTGCAATAGTAACGCCGTCGTTGGTGATCGTCGGCGATCCAAATTTCTTGTCGAGGACGACATTGCGTCCTTTGGGCCCGAGGGTGACTCTCACCGCGTCGGCCAGAATATTCGCTCCGCGCTCGAGTGAACGGCGGGCGTTCTCGTCAAAAACGAGTTCTTTTGCAGCCATGTTTCCTTCTAACTCCTATACGCCGGCCGGAACGCGTTCGTCGGTCATGACCGCCAGAACGTCTTTTTCCGAGATAATGAGAACTTCTTTACCTTCGATTTTGACTTCGCTTCCTGAATATTTCGAGTAGATGACGCGGTCGCCGACCTTGACGTCCATCGGCACCTTCGTGCCGTTGTCGAGCGTGCGGCCGGAACCCACGGCGAGGACCTTGCCCTCCTGCGGCTTCTCTTTTGCAGTGTCCGGCAGGAACACACCGCCTACGGTCTTGTCCGCCTGCTCCACATGCTCGACGACCACGCGATCGCCCAAAGGCTTCAAATTCACCAGTAAACCTCCAAATAGTTGAATTGGCACTCGCAGCACTTGACTGCCAGCCTTGGAAATATTAGCAGACTCACCGTGCGAGTGCAAGGGCCTCCGAAGCCGGGGTTGGTTGCTTTATTCTCATGCTGGCAATAGCCGCTTAGCCAGTCCTACAGGTAAGATGGCGTGCGCCTGCGCGAATAGCTAAGGGCGGGTCGACTGAAGTGGAGCGGATCGTCATAACGCTAAACCGCCCGTCATTTATGCTGTTCATTTAGATGGATACGCCCCCAAGCACAGCATTCTGCTCGGACCTGAATGGAAGCAGCACACTAGCGTGTGAGCAAAGGCATCGTTAGCGACCGGTCGAAGCGGCGGGCATGACTCCGCATCCCGACGCACTGCTACGGCGCCGCTTGTTGCAGCATGGCGTCCTGGCGGGAATCATAGGTGGCGTGTGCATCGATGCATTTCTCTATTTTGCTACGATTCTACCTAGTCACGGGAGCCTGGCTTCGCTGTACCAGTACATTGCGTCGAATGCCATCGGCAACAGTGCTCTTCACAATCCGAACGCTGTATGGATAGGTGCATTGATGCATCTTTGCATCAGCATCGCGTGGGGCATCGGTTTTGCTTATACTATTGCAACGGGAGCCGATGTTTTGTCGCACCCCTATATAGCCGGCGTGGCCTTTGGATTCGTGGTTCAGATCGTCATGCAAATCGTCCTGGCGCTGACGGGACATTACCACAAACCGGCCGCACCAATGTTCGCGGCAAGTTTTCTTGCCCATACGCTGTTCTTTGGGTTACCGATCGCTTTGTATTTCACCGTCGTCAAACGCCGGCTCATTGCTAGCAACCCTTGAAGTAAACCTTGAGGCACTGCGTGCGAACGCTCTGCGAATGCGTGATCTCGTCGCGCCGAGCAAGCTGGCAGGCGTGGTGAAAGCCAATGCCTACGGTCACGGCATCGTCGAAGTTGCGCTCGCCATTGAAAGCATCGTGTCGCGCCTCTGCGTGTACTCGCTGGAGGAAGCGGTCGCATTGCGCGACGGTGGGATCACGGCACCGATCCTTATCATGGGACCTATTTCTCCTGTCAATCTTCCAGCAGCGCACGAATCCGGTGCCGCCATTGCGCTATGGGATACCGGAAGCTATGTGCTGGCGCTCGCGACTATAGCCCGACGGCGTCACTCCCCGTTTCCCGTTCACATGAAAGTAAATACCGGCGTTGCGCGCTTAGGACTGTCCGTTGCCGACGCGACCGATGCGATTGAAGATTTCCTTCACATGCCCGAATTGAGCGTGCAAGGCGTCTTCTCCCATCTCGCAAACGCCGAAGAGCTCGACTCATCGTTCACGCTGGCGCAATTGAGCGCATTTGACAGCGCCCTCGCACCGGTCCGTTCCATACTTGAAGGCGGAGACAACAATTGCGTTGCGCATATCGCAGCGTCCGCCGCCGCCATGATGTGGCCGCAAACTCGACTCGACATGGTGCGCGTCGGGATCGCGCTGTACGGTCTGTGGCCGTCGGCGCAAACACAAGACGCCATGCTGCACACCGACGTAACGTTCCAGCCGGCGCTCTCGTTCAAAAGTGAACTCGTTGCGACGCAACATGTTCGCGCCGGCGAGCCGGTTGGGTACGGCGGCTCGTATCACGCGTCAACGGACACGACGATCGGTATCGTTCCAGTCGGCTACGCGGAGGGCGTCCCCCGTGCACTCTCCAACCGCGCCAGTTTTGTCCTCAACGGCCGGCGGTGTCCGGTGGTTGGACGGATTTGCATGAACATGACGATGATCGACGTAACCGACGTCCTCGACGCGCGTCCCGGTTCCGTCGTAACCCTCATTGGAAACGACGGAAACCAAAGCGTCACGGCGGACGACTGGGCAAACTGGGCCGGAACGATCAATTACGAAATAGTGACACGGCTCCCATCCGAATTACCGCGCACGTATCAATGAAGGCCATAGTTTTGCGCGAAGCGCGGGTAGAAGATTTACCGGCGGCAGCCCAATTGTGGATCGCAATGTTTGAAGAAATGGGCACGTCGGAGGCCGATTTCTCGCCGCAATGGCGTCAGCGGTTCTGCTCCTACTTTGCACGTCGCATGGAGGCTCAAGAGGCCCGCTATTTCCTGGCGGACGCTCAGGGCCTCATCGTCGGTACAGCCGCGGCAATAGTGCGAGACGGTTACCCTCTGACGATCAATGGCCGTCAAACAGGCTACATTCTCGGGGTCAGCGTCTTGCCGGCATTCCGCCGTCGGGGGATAGCGAAAGAACTGACGCGCCGCTGCGTGGACTGGTTGCGAGCCAGCGGGTGCAAGCGCATTAGGTTGCACGCGACGCCGGCCGGCAGGTCAATATACGAATCTTTCGGCTTCGTATCGTCGAGCGAAATGGAACTCGTGCTGTAGAGGCGCGTTTCTAGCTTAATTCCGTAATTGCCGCAGCTAGATCGATCGTGTTTTCATACAGGGCCCGTCCGATAATGGCGGAATCGACGTTCTGGGGCGTTTGATGTTTTAGCGAGCGCAGGTCGTCGATCGTGCGCGCGCCGCCGCTAGCCGTAACCCGTATTTGCGCAAGTGCAGCCACCTGGTTCAGCGCTTCGATATCATAGCCTTGCCCGGTACCATCCCGTCCGATTTCGGTAAAAATGACTCGCGTTACGCCCCAAGACGCCACCCGTTTGATGAGCGCATCGCGATTGACCACCGCTTCGCTTTGCCATCCGCGCACGGCGACGCGATCGCCTCTGGCATCCACCCCGGCAATTACTTTCTCCCCCAAGGCGCCAATGATGTTGCGCGCGCTACGTTCCTCTTCAACGAGTACCGTACCCAGAACGATATAGGCAGCGCCCGCACCCAGGCGCGCTTTCGCCTGATCCAAGGTACGAATCCCGCCACCGCTCTCGACGGGGATATCGATGGCTTGACAGATACTTGCAATGGCGGCAACGTTTTCGCCAGAACCAAAAGCACCGTCTAAATCGATAACGTGCAGCCGTTTGGCGCCCGCTGCAACAAATGTTCTGGCTTGCTCGACGGGGTCTTCATCGTACTGAGTTTCGCGGTTCGGATCTCCTTGACGCATGCGTACGCATTTTCCATTTCGCAAGTCGATGGCGGGAATCACCACCATACCTACGCGTTCGGAACCTCCGCTTGTTGTTTGCCATTGCCCTGACGCGCACTACGCTGATCCATCCCAACGAACGGATGAACCGGTGGACCGGAGTAGGTTGCTTGTGGTCGTATCAAACGGTTATCGGCGAGTTGTTCCAGAATGTGGGCCGTCCACCCAGCCATTCGACCGCAAGCAAACATGCAAGTAAACTCATCGGCCGGTATTCCCAAGCTAAAGAGCGTCGGTGCGGTATAAAACTCAACGTTGGCATAAATGCGCTGGCCGGGCTTTTCTTCTTGCAGCACTTTATTGGACGCATCTTCAAGGGAGCGGGCAATTTGATACCACTTGGGGTCCGAAGCCTCTCCCAAGCTTTTGGCCATCTTTTCCAGATGCTCCGCCCGTGGATCCCGCGTCTTGTATTCTCGGTGTCCCATCCCCATTATGCGTTCTTTACGCTTGAGCAATTCGCGCACGTATGCCTCGCTGCGTTCGGGCTTTCCGATTTCAAGCAGCATGTGCATGACTTTGCCGGGTGCTCCACCGTGTAAATCGCCCTCGAGCGTTGCAATCGCCGACGTAGCCGCCGCGTAAATATCCGCTCGCGTTGAGGCGCACACCCGCGCGGCAAACGTCGAAGCGTTGTACGAGTGATCCGCCAGCAACACTAGGTAGGTATTAAGCGCTTCGGTGGCTTCCGTAATCGGAACTTCACCTGTGCGCATGTACAGAAAGTTCGCGGCCATGGATAGGTCGTGCCGCGGTTCGATCGGCTCCAGACCGCGCCGAATCCGGTCCCACGCTGCAACGATGGTTGGCGTCCGAGCGATGAGGTGAATGGCCGAGCGGGGATTTGAGGGGTGCGAGCCGTCCTCACCGACGGGCGAGAACAGCGCTAAACCTGAAACCACCGTGCGCAGCACATCCATCGGCCATGCTGTCTTGGGAATGGTGTGCATCGATTCCACGAGCGGCTGCGGCAGCATGCGATTTGCCGCCAGACGAACTTTCAGATCCTCAAGTTGCTGTTTGTTGGGCAACTGGCCGAAGAGCAGTAAATAGCATACCTCTTCGAAACATGCGTTGGGAGCAAGATCGTGGATGTCGTAGCCGCGATAGGTGAGGCGGCCTTCTTTGCCCTCAACGTTGCTGAGCTCGGTGGTCCCGACCACAACGCCTTCGAGACCACGATCGACAACCGTACCGGTGTGTGACAGGATGCTACCTCCTATAAGGAGAGTTTGTGGAGTAGCACCATTTTTCATGCAGAGACGTACAAATGCAGTGCAAGAGGTCCATGCTGGGGCGCACATCCCCCGCGTTCGCCAAGAGCCCAGCTTGACGGACTCGTCATGATGCCGCGAACGATCGAGGAAATTACGCGCAAGCCTTCCCGGAGGAAACTCCGGCGAATATCACATTTCGGGCTTTAGCGAGCGTGTGCTCAAAGCTCTGGATATCTCGGAAGATCAGCTGCGAGAAGTTGTCGAGCGCGCCCAGACCGATGAGGACGTTGCGCAGTATCTGCGGCGGCACGTCGACACCCGCAAATATGCGGCAATCAACGAGCAACTGCGGGCGCTTGATTTCGAGAACATTACCGATCCCGAGCGGCGCGAGCGTCTGCTGAACAATATCCGCTACTGGGTCGTGCATCCGGTTCCAAAAAGCTTCTTGAGGCGATCGAGCTGGACGATGAGGAAGCGTTTTCGATGACCTTCCACAAGGGCAGGGGTGAGCGCGGTGCGCCGCCGCGCGGGTTAGAATAAGCTGGTTGAAGCGCGCTCGCCGTTGCGGCCGATTGCGTAGTTGAGCAAACGATCGATGAGCGCCTCGTAGGCAATCCCGACTGACGCACATTCATCGGGCAACAAGCTGCTGGGACTCAAACCGGGCAGGGCGTTAATCTCCAAAATGTAGGGGCGGCCTTCTTTGTTAACGATGAAGTCGGTGCGCGAATAATCGCGTAAACCAATAAGGCGATGCACCCAAAGTGCCAGCATCTTGAGTCGCGCGCACAGGTCTTCATCGATCGGGGCCGGCACCAGATGCGTGCTGCCACCCGGTTGATACTTGGCATCGTAGCTGTAAAACTCGTCTTGATTTGGAACGATCTCCACAACCGGCAGTGCATCTTCGCCTAAAATACCGCACGAAAACTCACGTCCCGCGACGAATTCTTCAGCCATGATTTGCGAGTACCGCTGCGCGGCAGCAATCATCGACGCGGTCCACTGTTCGTGGGTCTTTACGATGCTGACGCCGGCGCTGGAACCCTCGTAACGGGGCTTTACAACGAGTGGCAGATCAAGCGATCCAGGTAAGAGCGGCAATGTTCCGCCCCTCAGATCAAACGTGTCCCAAGGGGGGGTCGGCAAGCCTTCCGCAGAGAGAAGCTTCTTTGTGAGGTGCTTGTCCATAGCGATCGCTGCGGATTCCAGTGAGCTACCGGTGTACGGCAAACCCATCCAGTCAAGAATCCCCTGAATTTGTCCGTCTTCTCCCCCTGGACCGTGCAATGCGTTGAACACGACGTCCGGCTCGAGAACGCGGAGCGCATCGATAAAACGCTCGTCATAGTCGAGCGAAGCAGCCTCGTATCCCAGCGATTGCAGCGCTCGCAGAACCCGGGTGCCGCTGGCAATGGAGACTGCCCGTTCGGAGCCCGGGCCGCCCATGACTACTGCGACACGCGGTTTATCGCTCAACGTGCGGAATCCGTAAAAACACCGACCAAATGCACTTCCAGCTGCAAGGGCACTCCAAACGCATCGAAAACGGCGCGTCGCACTCGAGCGAGCAATGAAGCAACGTCCTTCGCGCTCGCGTTGGCAACGTTGGTGATAAAGTTTGCGTGGAGAGGCGACACTTCAGCGCCGCCTTCGCGCCACCCCTTTGCGCCGACCGCTTCAATGAGACGCGCAGCCTTGTCAGCAGGCGGATTTCGAAAACACGATCCGGCGTTGGGCAAGGCGATCGGCTGGCTGCCTTTGCGACGCACCAGCCGCCCTTGCATTTCCGTGCGCACAACACTTGCGCTCCCGCGCTCAAAGCGCAACGTCACTCGGGAAACAACGGCATCATGCGCGAGTGAGGTGTGGCGATAATAGTACTGCGGGCTCACCGCGTGCGCATCGGGCTTGCGCGGCGTTTGCACCCAAACGTCGCGCACGAACTCGCCTATTTCACGATCGGTTCCTGCGTTCATCCGCAGCGAACCGCCCACGCTTCCGGGAATTCCGGCGAGCGATCCGATTCCCAGCGCGCCCGCACTTGCCGCTTTAGCGGTAAGGACCGCCATGGAGGCCGAAGCTCCGGCCTCGACGACAACGTTTTCTCCCTCGTGCACCGTGATGCGAGTAAAATCGCCGGACAGACGCAGAACCAGGCCTCGTATTCCACCGTCGCCGATCAGCAGATTTGATCCGCTTCCCAAAATAAACCAGGGAGCTTTGCGCTGGAAGCACCAACGCATGAGCGCAGCAAGTTCACTCTGCGTATGAACCGTGACGCAGGCATCCGCGGGACCCCCAATCTTCCACGAAGTGAACGCCGCCAATGGTCGATCAAAGTCAACACGTTGTGCGCACAACTCTCGCAAGGACGCTCGATCTACGTCTGTGAGTATGCTGGTTGCATAGGCGGATGGAATTACGTTCACCTAAACACCAGTGACGGCCTGACGCAATACGTCGCCGGCGAGTTGCGCAGCAATGAGCGAAATATCGCCGGCACCCAACATGAGCACGAGCCCACCATAGGGCGCCTCCTGCAGCAAACGGCGCGGTAAGTCCTGGACTCTCTGCACGTACCGCACGTCTGCGCCGTGCGCTTGCGCCGGTTCACCAATACACCGCTCGCTGACGCCGTGGAGCGCGGACTCGGCCGCAGCGTAAATCGGCGTAAGATACACGCGATCTGCGCCTTCCAACGATCGCGCAAAATCCTTCGCCAAATATTGAGTCCGCGTATATCGATGCGGTTGAAATGCGACGATTAGCGGACCATCGTGAAATGACCGTGCCGCTGCTATGGTCTCCCGAATTGCCGTGGGATGATGCGCATAATCATCAACTACAATCATGCGCTGCGTCCTTGCCAGCACCTCGAAACGGCGCCGAACCCCGGAGAAAGCTTCCAAGGCCGCGGTGACGTCCGTGAAAGAAATCTGTAACTTGCTCGCTACAGCTATTGCGGCCAATGCGTTGGCGACATTAATCTTTCCGGGAACGTGAAGGCGAACTGTCCCCAAAGAACCGCCGTTTGCAACGAGCTCAAACTCCGAACCACCTGCCGGAAAACGAACGTTTGCCGCATGCCAATTGGCGGCAGGATGCAAACCAAAGCTACACACGTTCCGCCGAGGCGCCGCCTTGAGCAAACTGGCACTGCCTGTGCTGTCCATACCGACAACGCTCAAGCCATCTTCCGGGACACCGGCGACGAACGACGAAAATGCGTGGACCAACTGCGGCATTTGTGCATCGCTAACGATGTGATCGTTTTCTATATTCGTTACGACCGCGATGTGAGGCGCGAGGTGCATGAAGGAACCGTCGGACTCATCTGCTTCCGTCAGGAACCATGTGTCCGCTCCGTCTCGAGCGTTTGTTCCGGTATCAATCGACTCTCCGCCAAGAACAACGCTCGCATCAACTGCCGCATGGTAAAGGATGCATGCAATCATGGCAGTGGTAGTTGTTTTGCCGTGCGTCCCGGATACGGCGATACCGCGGCGTCCGTCCATCATTTTCGCGAGCATTTGCCCACGCCGCAGAATTGGAATCGCCGCCGCGGCTGCGGCTTGATATTCGACATTCTCTTCGCCGATCGCCGAGCTTACCACGACCAGTCGCGCTCCGCGTACATTGGAGGCCTTGTGCCCGATTGTGACGCGGGCACCGCCCGACCGCAGTGCGGCAATCAAGACAGAATCTTGCAGGTCGGAACCCGAGATCGATTCCCCGCGTGCTAGCAAAATACGCGCAATGGCGCTCATACCAATGCCGCCGATTCCAACGAAGTGGATCGCTTCGCGTTGCGGACGGGGCGCTTGTGGGTTCACCATTTCAAAAGCACACGGATGCGACGGAGAATTTCATCGATTGCATCGCCGGCAGCCAGCGAGCGCGCTCCCGCGCTCATTGCCGTGAGATTGCCCGGCTCCATACATTCGCAAAGGAGACGCCATATCGCATCGCCGCTCAGAGCACCGTCCTCGAGAATTCGAGCGGCTCCGGCTTGTGCAAACACCCGCGCATTTGCCATCTGATGGTTCTCCGCGGCGAACGGGAAGGGAACGAGAATTGAGGGTTTTCCGGTGAAGGCCAGTTCTGCCAGAGTCGAAGCGCCGGCTCGCGCGACCACAATGTCGGCCACCGCGTACGCCGCGGCTACGTCGTGCGCATAGGGCAGCACTTTCATGACGTTGCCTTCTACGGCGGTAACCCCCTGAGCTTTCACCCAGTGGTAATCTCGTTCGCCGGTAACGTGCAGAACCTGCCAGTCGGCGGGCAACCGCCGGCGCGTCACAAGTTCCACGACCGCTTGGTTGATCGAACGAGCGCCCTGGCTCCCACCGATCGCCAAGATCGTCGCTCTGCGGGGATCTATACCGAGCGTGACTGCTGCTTCGGCGCGGCTTCGACAGCTTAATTCTCTTCTTACCGGTATGCCCGTGCGGTGATATTTCGCGCCGAAGAACGATGCAGCACCGGCATACCCGCCCCAAACTTCGTCGACCAGCGGCGCGAGCAAACGGTTTGTGAGGCCGGGATAGGCGTTAATTTCCAGCAACGCAATGCGTGCGCAAGACATTCGCCCTGCAGCGAGCAGCCGTGCGGCGACCACCACCGGAAAACAGACATAGCCACCGGTGGCGATGATGAGACTGGGCTGGGCGCGGCGCAGCGCCGCCAGCGCGAGCACTACGCCGTACGCGTTCGTCAGCACCGTGCGCAGCGTTTTCACAGACAGTTTCCGGTCAAGCGGGTGTCCGGCAATACATGAAAGCCGGTATCCGGCTTGCGGTACCAGCGTTGCTTCCAACCTGTCTGCGTTGCCCAAAAAAGAAATCCGCAACGGCACACCGGCGTTGGCGGCAAAATTTTTCAGAGCTGCGGCAAGTGCCAACGCGGGATACAGATGTCCTCCCGTTCCTCCTGCAGCGAAGACAACGTTCACGTAGCAGAGAGGCGACGATGTCGACCGATGTTGATCAACAGCGCAACCGCAACCAAGTTTACGACCAGGGAACTACCTCCGAACGATACGAAGGGCAGCGGAACGCCGGTCACGGGCCACGACGACGTCACGACGCCGATATTGATGAACGCTTGAATCACGATGAGTGCGACGCACCCGGTAGCGAGGAAAAATCCGAATCGATCCGGTGCTCCCATTGCAATGCGAATCCCGCGGTGCGCCAATATTACGAACAGCAAGACGACGGAAACCGCGCCGATAAGGCCCAGCTCTTCACCCAGTACCGCGAAGATAAAATCCGTGTACTGCTCCGGCAAATAGAAAAATTTTGCTCGTGAGGCGCCCAATCCAACGCCAAAAAGCCCTCCACTCCCCAACGCTAGCAATGATTGCACGATGTGGAAACCGGTGTTTTGAGGATCTTTCCATGGATCTACAAACGCTAAAATGCGCGCCCGTTTATACGAACTGGAAAAGACGCTGAGAACGACAAAGGGAGCGGTCACCATCAGCACGGCAAACAAGTGTGGAATGCGCGCGCCCGCGACGAAAAACATCGTGAACGCGGTAAGTGCCAACAGGCTCGCGGTTCCCATGTCGGGTTCTCGCAAAACCAACACCACCATTACCAGCAACGGAACGCAGAGTGCGAATACACCGCGCGTCAGCGACGTGATGCGGTCGGTACGCGATGAAAGCGCCGCAGCAAGATACAGGACAAGCCCAAGTTTCGCTGCTTCGGAAGGCTGAAACGAGAATGGCCCAACGCCGATCCAGCGTCGCGCTCCGCCCGCAATGATCCCTACATGCGGCACGAGTACGGCCAACAGGACGAGGATGCTCAAGAACAGCCCCAGCGGCGCTAATTGTTTTAGTCGGCGATAGTCGTAGCGATAGGCGCCGAAAGCGCACACGAGGGCGACCAGCAGCCACAAAGCTTGACGCTTGAGATAGTAGGCGCTGTCGTGATGGGTTGCGTACGCCGTTGCGCTAGACGCACTGAAGATCATCAGAACGCCGATGCTGACCAAAATGCCGACGACGGCAAACAGTAACCCATCCGGTGCCGACGACTCGAACGAACGCGGCAGCGAAACAGGGTCTGGAGATGAAGTCGCCTTAGCGCTACGCATGAGCAGTCTCCTTACGGGCCAGCACCGCGGCGCCAAACACTTCGCCGCGATCCTCCGCAGAAGAAAACAGGTCAAATGAGGCGCAGCCCGGCGAAAGCAACACGATATCGCCGCGTCGCGCCAGGCCGGCGGCCGTATCCACGGCCTCTTCCATAGTCTGAACTTTTACCACGTGCGGGCCGCGCACGGCCGCGGCGATGTCGTCGGCAGCTTCACCCATGACGACAACCGCCTTCGCCCTATCCGAAATCACGCGGGCCATTTCGGTAAAATCCGTCCGTTTCGATGTGCCGCCCGCGATCAACACGATGGGTTGAGCAAAGGCGCGCAGTGCGGCCATCACCGAGCTGGGATTCGTTGCTTTGGAATCGTCCACAAAGGTCACGCCGCCGAGCTGGGCGATCGTTTGCAATCGATGCGCCATCGGAGAAAATCCCATAACTGCCGTCCGCAGGACCGATGGCTCGACGCCGACGGCCAGTCCACACAACAGCGCGGCCATAACGTTGTGCACGTTATGGTTGCCCGCGAGCGGAATTTCGCATCGGCGCATCACCTGACGCGGCGGCATATCGCCCGTAGGCGGCGCATAAATGATGGAATCGTTCTGTACATACATTGCAGCTTGTTGACGATTCGCTCCCAAAGTAAACCAAAGATCGCGTGCACGTAGGCGCATGCCGTCTTGGCGTCGTCGCAGCTCGGAAAGACGGTGGTCGTCAAGGTTGGCAATGAAGATATCATTTGAATCCTGATTTGCAAAAATCCTGAATTTTGCTTGCGCGTATTCTTCCATAGACTCGTAGCGATCTAAGTGATCGGCGGAAATGTTCAATATGACGGCGATATGCGGCTTGAACGAATCAATCGACTCCAGTTGAAACGATGAAACTTCGGCAATCACCCAGTCGTGCTCGGTAGCTGCTGCGACCTCTTTGATGAGCGGGTTGCCGATGTTTCCGCCGATAAAGACCCGCTTGCAAGCAGCGCGAAGCAGCGCTGCGACCAACGCTGAGGTGGTGGATTTTCCTTTCGTTCCCGTAACGGCGACGATGGGCGCCTTACATAAACGATATGCCACCTCAATCTCGCTGTAGACGGGAACGTGAGCCGCCTGCACGGCGCGAACCAAGTCGCCACTCCGGGGTACGCCGGGCGAAAGGACGGCTGCCTGGAGCTTGGGCAAAATCCTGGGGAGTTCGGTGGGGGAGACGAAGTGCGCGCCCTGTTGGCGCACGGCTTCCAGTGCCGGTGTGATCGCGGCTTCCGATTGTTCGTCCGTAACGTAACACATTGCCCCCCGCTCCCGCAAAACCGCCACGCTCGCCTGACCGGTTCGGCCAAGGCCGATGATTAAGACGGTTTTCCCGTCATCAAAATTCATCTGACGATGGCCAAGCCCAATGCGCAGAGAAGCGCAGAAGAAAGCCAGAAGCGTTGGGTCACTTTTGTTTCCGGCCAACCGCCCAATTCGAAGTGGTGATGGAGCGGACTCATCCGGAAGATTCGCCTTTTTGTCGTCTTAAATGAGGCAACCTGAAGGATGACCGACAACGTTTCCGCCGCAAATATACCGCCAATCAACAGCAGCAGAACGTGCTCTCCGGTGAGGATTGCGCTTCCTGCAAGCAACCCGCCCAGCGCCAGGGACCCGGTGTCACCCATGAAGAGCCGAGCCGGATGCCTGTTGTAAAACAGAAACCCGACGCACGCCCCGGACATGCCGGCTAGAACCACCGCTACGAACGTGAGGTGATGCTGTAGGGCAATTACCATGAGTACGGCAAAGGGCGGCAGTATCACACTTGCAACCAAACCGTCCAGTCCGTCAGTCAAATTCACTGCGTGTGTGGTTGCGACGATGACTGCCAAACTTAGCAACAGCCAGACCCAGTGGGGAACAAGAAGCGCAGCGGAGGGCAGACTGAACACGACGTCCCGCGGATAACGCTCGTATCCTTCGCTGAGCGCACGGAGAAAAACGATGCCTAGAAGCGCGGTAGCCAGGAACTTCGTCCGCGCGCGCAATCCGATGTTTTTGCCGTGCAAGATGGCAAAGTAATCGTCCAGTAGACCCAGGAGCGCGCATCCCAACGTAAACAACAACAGATTGCGTGCCAGCGGGTCACGCACGAAGACCAGCATCAGCAGCGCCGCCGCCATAAAAAGGACGCCTCCCATGGTGGGCGTTCCGCTTTTCACCTGGTGGGACGGCGGTGCGTCCTCGTAGGCGTGCTGTCTCAGCTGATGCGCTTGCAACACTCGAATGAGCGGCGCCGCCAGCGTTAGGGTCAACACCCAACATCCCAACAGCATGGCCGCAACCGCGCTCATGCCGCCCGTTCCAAGAGCGGATGCCCTCCCGATGAACGCCACTTGAGCACGACGACGGGCGTTTGTTCATCCGAGTTCCCGTGCGGATTCGATACCAGCGCGCGCTCGACGTTGACGCGGCTGACACCGCGTGAGGCACCCAGCACTTTTGCACTATGTAAGTCGTTGGCATCAACGATTGCACACGCTACACCGGTCCGGTCCGCGAAGTCCTGAGCGAATGCGTCCGGCCGCAAGGGCGCGAAAACAATCGTACGTTCAAAGGGTGGCAAGGTACCGGTATATCCGTCGATCGCCGTAATGGCTTCGCCCATAATTCGGTAAAACAAACCGCGGCGCCCCGCTAAGCGTCCGGCGAGGTGCATCGCGCAAGCGTAGAGCACTTTCCATGCCCCGACGCGATCGATTACGATTTGCAGCGACTCCGGTTGATTTACCGTCGCAAGCGCACCGGCGTGCCGTGCAAGAAAAAGTGCTAAGCGCGACGGACGCACAAGCTCGGCTGGTATAGCCTGCCCTTGAGCTATGGCGAGGGCAGTTTCAGAGATGGTGACGAGGTCACCGCTGCGGGCGATGCCGGTCACCGCCTGTGCTACGATGTTCGTTAGATCGTCCCCCGCGCGCACCAAACAAGTGCGGACGGGGAGCGCCACCAACCCCGTCGGAAGATCCGCGACTTCTATTCTTACACTACGCATCGGCGCGCAATGCTTCCACGACTTCCTCTAACCGGTACTTCCTGGAACCCTTCACGAGGACGACATCGCCCGCTCCGGTGTTTGCACGAAGCCAACAAACGGCTTGCGCGTTCGAGGCAAACGGAATGACATTCCCTCGCGGGATACCAGCCTGGCGCGCGCCGCGGGCAAGGTCGTCGGCGAACTCTCCGCCGACGAGCACGATGGTAACGCCAACCTTCCCTAAATGCGCTCCGACGACCGCATGCATCTGCGAAGCCTCGGGGCCCAATTCAGCCATACTTGAAAGCACTGCGATGCGCCGTCCACATTCGTCTGCGAAAGCGTCAAGTGTTGCAATGGTTCCGGACATTGAGGCGTTGTAACCGTCGTATATGATGCGCGCGCGCCCGTCAATCGCAATGACCTCATATCTGCCCGGGGGCAGTTGTAAAGTCGGTATGGCTCGCGCGATCGAACGCAGCGGCATCCCCACTTCGGCTGCGCACGCGGCGGCCGCAGCGATGTTAGACAGATTGTGATCGCCCGGCAACTTCGCTTCCGTGGGCACTCGTTCGCACGCGTCATTGCGGTACGCGCTTAAAGACGTGCGCGTAAGCGCGGTAAGCCGGCGCGGCCGATCTTTGCGTCCGCTGCAGTTGGCGCCGATAAACCAGTGTGGCTCTCGTTTGAGCGAAGAACATCGCTCCCGTGAAACGCCGTCACTCCAATTTAATACCGCCTGAGCTCCGTTCTTAAAGATCTCCCATTTCGTTTGCGCTACATTTTCCAAAGAACCCATGATTTCAAGATGCGCCTCACCGATGTTCGTGAGGATGGCAACATGAGGACGAGCCATATCAGTTAGCGGCGCGAGATCGTGATAGTGCCTGGCGCCCATCTCGACAATGACGAAGGCGTCGTCGGGCCGTACCGAGAGCAGTAATTTGCTTACGCCGATCTCATTGTTTTCGTTAGAGGGCGTTGCCGCGATGTGTTTCCCGTATTGCGACCGCAGCATCTGTTCGAGGAATCCTTTCGTGGTCGTTTTACCGGTACTGCCGCTTATCGCAATGACCCGGCCCCTCACGTGGCTGCGTGCAGCGGCGGCGAGCGCCATGTATGCTGCTTTCGTGTCTGCAACAATGATGCATGGAATGTCGCCGCATCCGTCGGGTACCCGCTCGAGGATGGCGCCGCCTGCCCCCTTGTCGTACGCTTCTCGGGTGAACGCGTGACCGTCGAAGCGGGTGCCGCGCAGTGCTAGATAGACTTCCTTTCCGCGTAGAGCCCTGCTGTCCGTGACAATATCAAAGCACGACGGAAATCGCGCTGGATGCACGGCGCTACCGCGAGTTGCATCAAGCGCCTCTTCGTAGGTAAGCTTCAAGCGCGCTGCTTGCGCTCTAGCGCGTCCCGCGCTTCGTCCACGTCGTCAAAATGATGCGCGCGTCTTCCTAGGATCTGTTGCTTTTCATGACCCTTTCCGGCAATGAGAACTACGTCGCCGGCTTGCGCTGCTTCGATGGCAGTTCGAATCGCCTCACGCCGATTGATGGAGGCGACGCCAATCGCTTGTGCGGGCATTCCTGCGAGTATTTCCTTCACGATCTTTTGTGGGTCTTCTGTGCGCGGATTATCGGAAGTAACAAAAACGCGATCGGCATATTCGGCGGCGATCCGCCCCATCTGCGGTCGCTTTCCCGGATCGCGGTCGCCGCCGCATCCAAAGACAACAAAGAGACGTCCATCCGTCGTCCGGCGTAAAGCGCGCAACGCGTTGGCCAACGCATCCGGGGTATGAGCGTAGTCGACAATTACACTGATGTCGCCTTGCTGCATTCTTTCCATGCGGCCGCGCACTGCCGGCTTGCGGCGCAGCGCGCGAGCACTAACGGCGTCCGGAGTGCCCAGAGAGCGCGCGACGGCAATCGCCGCCGCAGCATTTTCGACGTTGAAGCGTCCCGGAAGGTCAATACGGAAGCTCTGTGCATCGATAGTGAACTCGCTGTACCAGCCGCTCTCTTCCAGGTTCTTGACCCTAACGTCGGCGCTGGGATGCAGGCCGTACGTGAGGACCGTTTTGCCCGGTGCGCCTTCTCGCCACCACTGCAATCCGGTTGCGTCGTCCGCATTGAGTATAAGAGTGGGAGCCCGTTCGAAAAGGCGCCGCTTGGCGTGCACGTACGCTGCGAAGGTCCCGTGAAAATCCAAGTGGTCACGGGTAACGTTCGTCAAAACAGCTATCTGGAAATTCACGTCTTCGACCCGTTGCAAGGCGAGGGCGTGAGAGCTAACCTCCATCGCAACGGCGCGAGCACCATGTTGCTCCATTGCCGCCAGGGTGGAATGCAATTCATGAGCCAGTGGCGTAGTGTTTTCAAGGTCCCAATGCCGGTGCGAGAAGTCCGCTCCAAGAGTGCCGAGGATTCCTGTGGGAATCCCGCCCTCGTTCATGATTGCGGCGATGAGATGCGCCGTCGTGGTCTTTCCGTTCGTTCCGGTAATTCCAATTGCCGTCAGGCGCTCCGACGGTCTGCCGTAAAAAGAGTGGGCTAACAATGAAAGCGCACGAGCGCTATCCCGAACGACGATTCGAGTAACGCTATCCGGCACCGATCCTTCCGTTTCCATCACCACAGCGCGCGCGCCCGCGGCAATCGCAGTATCTATGAAGGAATGACCGTCGAAGTGCGCGCCGCGCAACGCAACGAACAGCGAACCTTCGCGCACCTTGCGCGAATCAATCTCAAGCGAATTTATAGCGACGTCCAGCTCTCCGCGTATGTTGGCGGAAGGAACGTCGCCGATAAACTCCCGGAGTGGCTTGGACGGACTGCCGGTCACCGGCATTCACTTCGTGGTGGACGAAGCGTTGACCAAGCGCGCAGGCCTGGTTGTCGGGGCGGGTGTTGACACCGGTAAAACGCCGGCGTGCAACATCGCTGCATGAGCAATTTGCGCGAAAGCCGGTGCGGCCACAACGCTTCCGTAGATCGCCGAACGGGGTTTCTCGACTTTCACCAAAATGACAAAGCGAGGGTGCTCATAGGGCACGAACCCGACGAATGAAGCGATGTATTCCCCGGGCGCGTAGTGACCGTTTTCCACAACTTGCGCGGTTCCGGTTTTCCCGGCGGTGGAATACCCGGGCACTTGGGCTGTTGGCTTCCCCGTTCCCCGGAGCACGACGGCGCGCATAAAAGTGCGCAGTGAAGCGGCAGTCCTCCCCGAGAGCACCCGGTGCTCGACCTGCGTTCCATAGCGATAAACGACGTGCCCGTCGAGGCCCAAAATAGCCGAAAGAATCTGTGGGCGCAGCAGAATCCCCCCATTGACGATCGCGCAGTACGCACGAGCCAGTCCCACCGGCGTCACCGAAACGCCGTGGCCGAACGACATTGTGGCAAGCGACGTACCACTCCACTCGTTGAGCGGAAGAACGATTCCGGGGTTTTCTCCCGGTAACCCCAGCGCCGTCTCAGCCCCGAAACCCATGGAGCGCATCATCGCGTAGAACCGAGCCTTGCCGATCGCCATGCCGATTTCGGCCGCCCCCACATTGTGGGACAAAGCAACGATGTCTTCCATTGATTCGCTGCCGCCGGTTCCCGCCATGAAACCGTCCTCGGCGTTGTGAATCGTGTGCCCGCCCACCGTCAGCGTATCCCGGGCAGGAAAACGGGAGTTCGGCCGCAGCTTGCCGCTTTGCAACGCAGCGGCGGCAGTGATAAGTTTGAAGGTTGATCCCGGTTCGTACGCGTCCATAACGGCGCGATTACGGCGCGCGTCCTCGCCAAACCGGAGATACGAGTTTGGTTCGTAGTCGGGAACGTTGGCCAAGGCGAGAATCTCTCCCGTGTACGGGTTCATGACTACTGCGCTGCCGCTGACCGCGGAAAACTCATGCACTTGCTGCGCCAGCGCGCGTTCGGTTTCGTATTGCAAATAGGAATCGATCGTTAGCTGTACATCAAAACCGGCACGCGCCGGTTTCACAACGGTAGCCTCGCCGAAAGGAATGGTGCGGCCGAACTGGTCCGCCTCTAAGATAGTTCGCCCCGACGTTCCGCGCAGTAGCGGATCAAAGGCATACTCGACTCCGTCCAGTCCGTTTTCGTCGATTCCGACGAAGCCAAGAACGGTCGAGGCCAGATGACCGACCGTGTCGTAGCGCAGTCCGGTATCTTCCTCTTTTATACCAATCCCCGGCAGGGCCAGCGCACTGATCCGCTGCGCCGTTTCATGCGGAACTTTTCGCTCCACCCAAAAGAATTGCGACGAGCGCCGCTCCAGCACTGAGATCAATTGGGGGTCGGGATGGGGGAGTATCCTTTTTAGAAGTGCGTACGTGGTGTGCGGGTTGCCGACTTCGCGCGGTATGGCGTATACGCTCTCCGAGGGAAGCGAGCGCACGAGCACGTTCCCATCGCGGTCCAAGATGCTTCCGCGGCGCCCAAATACTTCAACGACGTCCGAACGTTGCTCGAAAGCTTGCTTGGCGAGTACCGGCCCGCGCAGCACTTGCACGTCGTACAATTTTGCAACTAGAAATCCGGACAGGATCACTACCACATAAAAAAATAACTTCGCGCGCCGAGGAGCGATGCGCGAAAACGTGCGCTCATGCATCGTCGCTAGGGTGTGGCGTTGAGCCAGCCGGCAACCGTTGAAAGGAACGCCAGTCGTGGCCGCATGGTGTCTCTAGCCGGCGCGCCGGGCAAATGCACGATGGCGTAGGACACCGGATCGTGCATACCCAGACGTGCCGCGATTTGCGCGAGCCGTTCGTGCGAGCGCAATTGCGAGAGCCGATCATCCAAGCGCAAGGTTTGATCCTGCAGCATGGCTCGTTCGTGAGCCGCTCGCGCCACCGCATAGTTCATGCTGGTCAGCTTCGCCATGAGCGCGAGATAGCCCATCAAGGTGAGTAAGACGACTATTAAAGCGCAGGTAAATCGCGTCAAGTGCGCATAGCGCATTCGGGTGGTGGTCTTGCGCCGCCGCTCGGAAGCGTTTTTGCTCGTTCGCATTGCGCTGATGCGCGGTTTGACTCGCTCCAACTGCCGCTGTGCCAGCATCAGCCGGCCTTTCGCTGCGCCGCACGCAATTTCGCGCTTCGCGCCCGCGGATTTCGCTCGATCTCGCCCCGCGCTGGCACAACGGGTTTTTTGGTCAAGACGTCCAGACGCTCATCGTCGCGAAACGTTGTTTTAACAATGCGATCTTCAAGTGAATGGAAGCTGATGGCGACGATCCGGCCGGCCGAGCGCAACCGTCCAGCCGCCGCCCTCAGGCTTTCGCGCAACGCATCGAGCTCGTCATTGACGGCGATGCGAAGCGCTTGGAACGTGCGCGTAGCGGGATGAATCCGCTCGCGCTTTCCGGGACGCTGCAAAAGGCCGCTGATCAAACCGGCAAACTCCACCGTTGTGGTCGGCAAGCGCCCCGCTTCCCGTCGGCGGACGATCGCTCGCGCGATGCGTCTTGCGGCGCGTTCCTGTCCGTAATAAAAAAAGATGTCCGCCAATTCTGACTCGCTGGCGGTGGCCAAGATCTCGTACGCGCTTCGGCCCGCCGTTGCGTCCATGCGCATGTCCAATTCCGCTTCGTGCGCAAACGAGAAACCACGCCGGCCTTCATTAAGCTGCATTGATGACGCTCCCAAATCGTACAAGATGCCGTCGATGTTCCGCACGCCCAAACTGTCCAAAACCGCGTCCAACCGACGATAGTTCGCATGTACGAAGATGAGGGACGGATGCGATATCAAGTGGGCCTGAACCGACGGATCCGCATCCATAGCAATAAGACGTCCCGTCGGGATACGCTCGAGGATTCCTCGAGCGTGGCCGCCGCCGCCGTATGTCGCATCGACGTACGTTCCGTCCGAACGCAGGGCCAGCAAGTCGAGCGCCTCGGCGTAAAGCACGGAAGTATGCGTCACGCAACACCATCAATACAGTCCGAGCTCCGCCGCAAAGTCGGCGGCGCTGCCCTTCGGAGCCGCGTTCTCGGCCAAACGTTCCTTGGCCCAAATTTCGATTCTTGACAATGATCCGATGGAGACAACGTCACGTTCTATGCCCGCGTAGTGTCGCAGCGTTATGGGAATCAGCAATCGACCCTGCGCGTCGCACGCGACTTCTTCGGTGTGGGCAAACAAGAAGCGCACGAAGCGCCGAAACGACTCATCTTTGTGCGGTGCCTCCTCCAAGCGCGCGCAGAACCCCGCCCACGTCGCTGCCGGATACAACGCCAGACAAGGATCGGGTTGGGCGATCGTTAAAACGAAGCCCGGTCCTAGCCGTTCCCGATAACGCGCCGGGACGATCAGACGACCCTTCTCGTCGAGCGCATGCTCCACCGAACCCATAAAGCGCGGAAGCTCCGCGTGCATGCAACCTCCCCGACGCACCATTTACAGCCACTTTGCACCACTATACGCCCTGCGGGACGGAAGCGCAAGCATTAACGTTTTCAGTAGACGGGGCCGAAGAGACTAATAGGCGCAGGCGCGTTTGAGCGCGCGCAGAAAATCGGGGAGTAATGCGGAAGCTCATTTTGTGGGCGGCTTTTTTAGTGCTGGCTGGATGTAGTGCCGGTGGCTATCTTCCCTATGCTCGCAGTGCGCTCGCTCCCGCGCAACTCAGTGCCATCGTAGCGGATGCTTCTGCGGCTAACGACATACCGCCAGCACTGACCAACGCCGTGGTCATGGCCGAGTCAGGCGGCAATCCGAACGCCGTCAGTTCGGCCGGCGCTCAAGGTCTGATGCAGCTCATGCCCGCCACCGCCGCAAGCTGTGGAGTAGCCAATCCGTTCGAGCCGCGCAGCAACGTGGATTGCGGCACTCGGTACCTTCATGGCTTGCTCCTGCGCTACAACAATAACGTCGAACTCGCGGTAGCAGCCTACAATGCAGGACCGGGATCCGTTGATTCTTATCACGGCATACCACCGTACGCCGAGACACGCGAGTACGTCGCCCGCGTCGTGGCCGCTTACCGCAATTACTAGGAGCTTATCTGGGGTGAGCACATTTCCGTCCACCGATCGCCTTTTGTCCGGAGACCTCAATGCTCTTCGGTTACCAAGCCGCAACTTCGCTCCTTCACCGCGCGTCGTCTTTCCCACACATTCGAAAGCGTATCCGAAAATGGCCCACGTCGGACAAACTCCTAGGTAAGAATGGCGTCGATCTCGGGAGCGCGAGTAGCTCCCATAGCCCCGCCGATGCGCAACAGGATCCCCATCTTAGACGTTTACATCCTCAAGGAGTTTGCCGGTCCATTCGGTTTTGCGCTCCTGGCATATCTGCTGTTCTGGTTCATCAATATTTTCTTTCTGGCGGCTGATTACATCATCAACGCGCACGCCCCGTTTTTCGTGGTGCTGCGCTTTCTTATTTTTCGAATTCCCCAAAGCACGCCGCAGGCGTTTCCCTTCGCAGCGCTGTTTGCCACGATGTTGGCGATGGGGCGGCTTGCCGGTGACAACGAACTCAATGCACTGCGTACTTCCGGGATAACGCTCCTCCGTATCTGCCGTACACCCGCTTTGCTCGGAATCGGTATCTTCTTGGTTTCCTACTTTATTAACGAATACGTGACCCCGGCGTCCGTCGATCTTTCAACGCGCACGTTTTATCAAATCGTTTATCATACTTCTACCCTACCGATAGAACCACAGATTTTTCGCAAGGACCCGGACACCCAAACCGTTTTCTACGTGACACAAGTCGCTCCAGACACTAAGACAATGCAGGGGGTGATGATTTTTCGCCCCAATCGCACAAACTATTTTCAGGAAGTAGTGACCGCGCAAAAAGCACATGTGGAGGGCGGCACGCTGGTGCTCGAAAACGGCGTTCGCGCCAAGTTTAATTCCAAGGGCGTCTCAGACGAACAATATACCTTTAAAACGTTTTCGGTGGGACTGCCTCTGGCGGAGACGGCCGCCCAGTTTGTCAGTTCCGTCAACAGCGATCCGTACGCGACCAATTCAAAGGGACTTGCCGCCCAGGTGAAGTCATTGCAAGCTCAGGGAGTCGGCGGATCGGCACTGGGTGCCATGCAAATCAATCTGGCGAACAAGCTTGCCTATCCGGCTGCCGCGCTCATCGGGGTCTTGATTGCGCTACCCCTGGCTATTCGATTCGGAAGTAAGGGCCGCACCTTGGGAATCACCCTCTCAATCATGACGTTCTTCATGTACTACATCATGACGGCAATCGCTTCGGCGTTTGGCCGCAACGGCGCAATAAACCCCTATCTGGCCGCATGGTTGCCCAACGTACTCACGGGAAGTACGGGGGTCTTTTTGCTCTGGCGGGAAGAGCGCTAGGCGTGAGGCATCTTGCACTTGTGGTCGTCCTCATGCTGACAAGCGTCAGCGTTGCCCCCGTATGGGGTACGGGCGTTTCGCAAGCGGAACAAGTTGCTTCGCTCGTCACGCACGGCTGTTCGAGCGCACGCACCATCGCCCAAGTACCGGCGGACCACACCGCGCCCGCCAGCACCCCTTCGCCCGCATCCACACCGGCGATTCC
>JALZBG010000157.1 GCA_030947645.1 Vulcanimicrobiota bacterium
CATCGAGCGTGGTCGCGCCAATCATGTGGAGTTCACCACGCGCGAGCATCGGTTTCAGCAGGTTCCCTGCGTCCATCGACCCTTCGGCTTTACCCGCGCCGACCACGGTATGCAGCTCATCGAGGAACAGCAGCACGCCGCCTTGGGAACTCTGCACGTCTTTGAGCACCGCTTTTAGACGCTCCTCAAATTCGCCGCGATACTTTGCGCCGGCAATGAGCGCGCCCATGTCCAAAGCGACAACTCGCTTGTTCTTCAAACCTTCAGGGACATCGCCTCGGACGATCCGCTGCGCTAAACCTTCAACAATGGCCGTCTTGCCAACACCTGGATCGCCGATGAGTACGGGGTTGTTTTTGGTACGCCTGGAGAGCACTTGGACGATCCTTCGAATCTCATCATCGCGCCCGATGACCGGATCGAGTTTTCCTCGCTCAGCTTCCGCTGTAAGGTCCCGTCCGTAACGCTCAAGGCTTTTGTAGGTACCTTCAGGGTTCTGTGTGGTTACTCGCTGATTTCCGCGAACTGCACGAAGGGCGGTCAATAAGCGGTCGCGAGTTAGCCCCAGGCTCTTGAGCAATTGCGCGGCCGGTCCGGAGCCCGCTAGCAGCGCGAGAAGCAAATGCTCCACGGATACGTAATCGTCTCCAAGCGCCTTGGCTTCGGCGTCAGCTTGCGAGAGTAGCCGCGTGAGTTCCGGCGACACATGGATTTGCGAGGATTCGGCGCTGGGTCCAGAGAGGCGGGGTAGTTGACCAATCGCTTCATCCGTCTTTCGAACGAGCGCACCAACGTCAATCCCAGCTTTACCAAGAACGTCGCCGGCAACGCCCTTTTCTTGTTCCAGGATTGAAGCGAGCAAATGCTCGGGCGTCGTTTGCGTATTTCGCTCGTTAAGCGCCCGTGTATACGCCGCATTGAGCGCCTGCTGTACATTTTCAGTCATGCGGTCTACGTTCATGCTGCTCCTTATAACACGCGAAAAGCGTTTTCGGGTTGCGCCGAAAGGCCATACGCACGGAGCCTTCTCACATCGCCCGTGCGCACCGTCACGCCGCTTGCATCGAACCATTCCAAAAGCGGTACGGCGTACTTACGCGACGTGCCGATGAGATCCCGAAACGTCGCCATGGTTAAGTCGCCTTCTTTGCGCATCAGTGACTGAAGTTTGGCTTTAATTTGAGAAAGTTGGCTACCGGTGTAAAGCGCGTCGCCGATTTTCACCAGAATACCATTGGCGATTAGCGTATCAAACGCTTGGGATAGACCGGTGATACGCGCTGCTTTAATGCGGCTTACAACTTCGGGCAATGACGCCGGCAAAAACGACGCAGATCGGTCTGCCGGTATGTGTTGTTCAAAAAACCTGGTCTGGTCGTCGCTAAGACGTGGTGCGTACGTTAGAGTTGCGTAATATCCGGCTCGATACATAAGGTGGCCATCTTCACTCAAAACGGCAAGAATGCGAACCAGCAACGATTCATCAAACTTCAATGTGCGCGCGAGTGCGAGTGAGGTCATGCCTAGAATCCACGGCGACGCCGTTTCCTGCGCTCTTAACGCATCGATCGTTCGGTTCAACACTTCGCTCAGTGCGTCTTGATGGAGGTAGGCAACCGGTTTTGAAAGCGCGGCGACCTCGCCGGCATTGCGAAGTTCTTCTAGCGCCTCAAGAACAACCGGCTCGCGCAGATTTGCGAGCGCTGCAATTTTCTCGCTCGTGAGGGGAGCATAACCGCTTTCTCGCAACAGCGCAGCAACCCGAAACGCGTGCCGGTCGCCCTGCGTCCCTGTTTCTGCGGCCGGAAAAGCCTCGGCTGCGGCAATGACACCGCCGCCGAGCAGTGTCTTGGGCGACAGCCGTCGCACCACAAAATGTTCGCCGGTGAAGGCGACTGCGGGACGTCGGAGATGCACGGTTGCCGGGTAGGTTTTTATGCTTCCGGGGACCTCGTCAAATATGAGCGTCCCCAGGATTTCGGCAGAAGCAAGATGCATTCGCATGGGATTGCGCCGCCGAAATAGCGGGAGCGCATCCGGTAGCGGCATAAAGTTTACACGTAGTCGCGCTTCGGTTGTAAATTCGGGGCTCGCAAGAGTTTCGCCGCGACTGATGTCGTGAACCGCGATGCCCGGTATGTTCACTGCTACTCGCGAACCGCCGCTGACGCGATCTTGCTTTTGGTTGAACACTTGCAGACCGCGAACGCGAACGCTGCGGCCACTCGGACTGAGCGTCAGTTGATCGCCAATTTTGATTACGCCTTGCATCAAGGTGCCGGTCACGATGGTGCCATGTCCGGGCAAGGCGAAGACCCGATCAATGGGCAGATAGGGAAGCGCGTCTTTGGGGCGCTCCTCCAAGTGCTGCAGTTCTTCTTGGATGCACTCGCGTAGCCGATCCATGTTGGCTCCCGAGTGCGATGACACTGCAATGAGCGGCGCGCCTTGCGCAATCGTGCCGCGCAACTCTTCCCGGATGAGCTCCGTTGCAAAGTCCAGCTCTTCGCGCGCCAGCAGATCGGACTTCGAAAGCACGACAATCACCCGTTGCACGTGAAGATATCGTAAAATTGCCAGGTGCTCTAAGGTTTGAGGTCGCGCGCCTTCGTTGGCGGCAACGACGAGGAGTAACAATTCCATGCCGGCCGCACCGGCCAACATGTTATGCAAAAACCGTTCGTGGCCGGGAACGTCGATGATCCCCGCTTCCAGTCCGTTGTCAAACCGCAAATGAGCAAAGCCTAAGTCGAGGGTCATACCGCGGAGTTGCTCTTGCAACCAGCGATCGGGATTGGTTCCCGTTAGAGCGCGCACGAGGGCCGATTTCCCGTGATCCACATGGCCTGCTGTGCCGATGATGTGCATTAGTACAGCATTAAACCAAGCGGCGAAGGGTCTGCCGAACCTCGGTGTCAACGGACGGCGCGATGCTCCGCAAATCGAGAATGCAACATTCATCTTCGACTCGAGCAATGATGGGGATGGGCAGCGCGCGCAGCCTTCGCAGCATCTCTTCGACCCCAACGCCGGGTATTTCCAAAGCGATGCCCCGCGAAGGAATCGGTGCAAGCGGCAACGTGCCCGCGCCGACATACGCAATAGTGTTTTTTATAGCTACCTGCAACCCATTACCGTCCAGCTCCGCCTTATAGGTGAGCGCCCTTGCATTGAGTTCGCCCACCGTTGTTGCAAGCATGCGAAAAACGGGAATCTCCAGCAGGTCGCCAGTGTATAGTTGCAACGTCGCCGCTAGGGCTGCGAGGGTCACCTTGTCGACGCGCAGCGCACGCAGCAGTGCATTGCTGCGCAAACGGGCGATACAGCTCCGCTTCCCCACGATGATTCCTGCCTGAGGACCGCCCAGCAACTTGTCTCCTGAGAAAGCAACCAAATCAATTCCGTCGGTCACTGCTTCCTGGACCGTTCGCTCGTGCGGCATGCCATAGCGTGCAAGATCAACCAGTGCGCCGCTACCCAAGTCTTCAACCGTAGGAATTCCAGCACGCTTTCCAAGTGCAGCAAAATCGGCCGGGCGTACATCCGCAACGAATCCATCGATGCGGTAATTCGAAGGATGCGTGCGCAATAAGAGACCGGTGTTGACCGTTAAGGCGTGCTCGAAATCTGCTAAATACACTCTATTGGTTGTTCCGACTTCAATCAAATGCGCGTGACTTCGCTGCAATACATCGGGCAGCCGGAACCCGCCGCCAATTTCGATGAGTTGGTTTCGAGATACGACAACTTCGCGGCCGCGAGCAAACGAGTCTAAGATCAACAAAACGGCAGCCGCGCAATTGTTAACGATAAGAGCATCTTGCGCGCCCGTCAGGTCACACAAAAGCGTACGCACGTGTGTGTACCGGGACCCGCGTGAACCGGCAGGCAGGTCATACTCGACATTGGAGTATCCTTCGCCGATCTGTGCCATAGCCTTAAGTGCGCTTTGCGCAAGCGGCGCCCGGCCCAGATTCGTATGGAGTATTACACCAGTGGCGTTAATGACCGGCGCCAGATTTTCAGTGCGCGCTTGTGCGAGTTTGCGGGCAACTTGTTTAAGAAGCGTCTCGAAGGACGTTGTTTCGGTGAGAATCGCTGCCCGGGCGTCGCGCATCACCGCCTCGATGACGCGCTTTACCGCAACCCGTCCCAGTGCTGCTTCGAAAACAGCGATCCCAGGATTGGACAAGAAGCGATGCATGGCCGGAAGCTGCCGCATCGCCGGCCGCGGTTTATGCGACGACGAGGTGTTTGGCGAGCATGGAGTTGATGGCTTGCTCGGAAACATAGCCGACAATACGGTCCACGGCTTGACCATCCTTAAAGAGGATTAAGCAGGGAATTCCGGAGATTTGGTACTGCCCTGCCAAACTGGGATTCTCGTCGGTATTCAACTTCATAAAACGGGCTCGTCCGGCGTACGCGCCCGCGACCTTCTCGACGATGGGGGCGAGCATTTTACACGGGCCGCACCACGGTGCCCAGAAATCGACGAGAACCGGCTGGTCGCTTCCGAGCACGGTCTCTTGAAAATTTTGTTGCGAAACTTCAGGTAAGGAACTCAAGGTTGCACTCCTGTCGGTAATTCGGATTGTAGGGCCTCGCCCGTAATTTCCGTTAACTGTTTGGACTGTTTGCCCAAATTTGTGATAGCTATCACCTCGTCACCCGAATCCAGACGCTGCAAACGCACTCCTTTAGT
>JALZBG010000158.1 GCA_030947645.1 Vulcanimicrobiota bacterium
ATTTGCCGCTTAAGCCGGTACGTGCGGCGCTGAAAGCCATGATCGCGGCGAGCGCGCCGCTCAGCGGCGTCAGAAGAAGCCATAGAAATGAATGTCTCATTCGAACGGCTAAAGCGGCGCGCGCGGTGAGGCTTACTGCAACGCCGAACCACCCTGCGCGATAGCCGAAGCAGACGGCGACCCACGGTGTGAAGTAGGCCAAGCATTGCCAAAATCCAAATGCCATCACGCCGACGGGACCAAGACCAAAATAGAGCGAGCGGCCCAACCCGTTGAACGCTCGAGTAAACGAACCGTACCCTTCAGAAGAAAACAGTGCTGCACCGCAGGCAAGAGCCACCCGATAACCGGTGCGTTTGAGACGGATTGCCAACTCGACATCTTCCACAATCGTCTGCAAAGCGGCGTGCCCTCCTGCGGCATTGTAGGCGTCGCGACGTACCAAAAGAGCTTGGCCGTTAGCTGCGGAAAACCGCGGATCGGTCCCCACGGCCGCGCGCATCGGTAATGCCTGTAGCAGAAATAAAGTGATCGTCGGACAGAGCAGTGCATCCCAAAGAGAGTGATTGGAGATTTTGGGCCAAACGCTCACGGCCTCGACGTTGCAAGCATCCGCATAGAGAAGAAGGGCGTCAATCGCGCCAGTGTGGGTAACGATATCTGCATCTGTAAAGAAGAGCATCGGCGCATGAGTTTTCATGGCGGCTTGAGCAAGCGCGGCGCGCTTGCCGGAGCCGGTCGATTTCATCACGACTAACCTTGGTTCTTGGAGCATGAGCGCGCATAGCAGCTCGTAGGTTCCGTCGCTCGAGCCGTCGTCCACAACTAAAACCATGCGCACAACTTCCTGACTTAGGAGCGCCCGGCAACAGGGGACGGCTGCCTGCGCTTCATTGCGCATCGCGATGCAGACGTCGACGACGGCATCCTGCGAGTTTGCAACTGCGCGAAGGCGTGGAAAGAACCGGAAGTTGTCCAGTTCCACAATCAGCCCACCGACCGCGAGCATATTGGCGACCGCGACGATGGTTTCAATCATGCTTCGCCAACAGCCGGAGCGCGGAAGCCACTCGGTCGTCTATCCCTTTCGATCCCGCAAAGACCAACCGATAGCGCTCTTCGACTGCGTCTTCCGCGATATCGCGATCGATCTGTGCGAGCGATTGCGAAACGCGCACCTCCGCAAGCTTTGGAAGGCCTCGTACGGCATGCGCGAAGGGTCCGCCGATATCTACCAGAATTTCGGGGCGCTGTTTGCGCCGAAACACAAAGCGCATTGCCACAGGTACGACCGGTGCGTTTGCCGCGCTTGCCGCGTGTGCGAATGCGCTGGTGAACACAAGTGGAACGTTTGGCGGGCACAGCGCCCCTTGCGGAAAGATACACACGCCGCATCCCGCGGCCGCCAATCCCGCCGCATGATCGACTGCCGGCTTCGCAGAGCGGGGGCTACGCGCATCGACCGAAAACGCGCCTCCCCAGCGGAAGATCGGAAATCGTACAAGTTGCTCGTGATGCATCATGATTGCAAATGGGCGTTGTGGTTGTGCTGCGCGGTGCAGCGCAAACGGAACGAAGCCATCCCACCATGACGAGTGATTTCCAACGGCGATATAGCCCGAATCCGGCAGGGACGCTGCATCACTTCGTATCCAAACACCGGCAAATGACGAGCGCAAAAACCACGTAATATACACTCCGAAGAAGCGTTCGAATCCCCGCACACGCTTTTCAGGAAGCCATGTTGCAGCGCTCACGCGCTCAACAGGCGCTCCGCCGCCAGACGCCCGCTAATCATCACCATTGGAACGCCAGACCCCGGACGCGTGCCGCTGCCGGCAAAAACGACGTTGCGCAGACGCGGATGGGCAATCGGCGGTCGCAGGAAACCCATTTGATCGAGCGTGTGGTCCGGTCCGAACGCCGCGCCGTACATCACGTTAAAATCTTTCTCGAATTCCCGGGGACCGCGCGCGTTCCGATACACGAGGTGCGGCTGCAAATCGCCCGCATAAGATTCTACGCGCTGCAGCACGCGGCGAAACAGCGCCTCCTCATCGAAGTCGCGCAACCGCTTGCGGTTAGGAACCGGGCAGAGCAACATGAGGGAACTCATCCCACTGGGCGCAAACGACGAATCGCTGGCAGCGGGGTTGCAAACATAAATCATCGGCTCCTGCGGAATCACCCCTGCATCCAGCTGTGCGTACGCTTGCCACGGGTCATCCGGCAGCAGCACGCTGTGATGAGACAAATGTACCGTCCGGTTGATTCCGAGGTACCATACCATGGCGGAATGTCCGTACGCCAGCCGCGAGGACGGAACTCCAAAGAAGCGCTGCATTGCCGGCTCACGATCGGCATTGATGGCAACCGCATCGAAACCGCGAATCGCTCCCCCGGTTCGCACGCCCGTCGCGCGTTCGCCTTGGCTCAGCACAGCATCGACGGGTGCGCCGAAATGAAAGCGTACACCGGCATTTTCGCATGCGCCGGTGAGCGCATCGACGATCGCCCCCGTACCGCCCGGCGCAAACCACACTCCGCCGACGATTTCTTGCACCGGTAGCAACGCATACATGGCAGGCGCGCGCAACGGCGAAGTCCCCAGATAGAGCGATTGAAATGTGAGCGCCTGTATAATTCGCGGCGATCTGAACCATCGTTCGGTGAAAGCGCGCAGCTTTCGAAAAACCCACGGTCGAAGCTTCCCGGGACGCATGATGAGTTGCAGCGTGCTTTTTAATGAATGGTCGACTTCCAGAATCTTTGCTCGCGATTCCCGGAACTGTTCGTGCACCGTTGCAAGATAGCTCAATGCTGCAGCAGATCGGCCCGGCTCGAAGCCTTCGATCTCCCGCAGCAACGTTGCGACATCGCAAGAGAGATCGAAACTGTCACCGTTTGGCCAAAGAACGCGGTAGCCGGGGTCGAGACGTCGCAAACCGATGTTTGCAAAAGCTGCTTTGCCGAGGGCGCGTTCGATGACGTCGGTCATTACGATCAGCGTTGGTCCGGTGTCGAAACGAAAGCCACCCTCCGTTATAAAGGCCGCTGCGCGTCCTCCGGGCCGATCGTGCGTCTCAAATACGTCTACCGAGACGCCCTCTTGAGCAAGCCGTAGCGCACAAGCCAAGCCTCCAAGGCCGGCGCCCACTAAGCAAGCGGATTTCATGCGGAGCAACCGGATACTAGCATAAAAAGTTCGAAGACGCGGCCGATGCTGGTGCTCAAGTCGATCCACATTGCTGCAGCCGTTTTCTGGCTAGGAAATTTTGTAGTGACCGGCATCTGGAGCATGCGGGCCTTTGCAACCGGCAAGGGAGAGTTGCGCGCGTTCGCGGTGCGGGAGATTTTGTTTACAGACGTTGTCTTCACGCTCGTATTCGGAGCCGCTGTGACGATTACGGGTATCTCGCTAGCATCGTTGGAGCGCATTGCGGTGCTGCAAACGATGTGGACGTCTGCAGGCTTGTGGGCCGTCGTTGCGGCCGGCACCGCCTGGGCTACCGTTCTTTTGCCCCTGGAGTTGCGCATGCAACGCCTCGCGTCAGCGGGCAACGATGCAGCCCTCAACCGGTTGTTCATGCTGTGGAGCGTTGTTGGTTGGCTAGTGACCGCCGTACTATTCGGTGTCATTTATCTGATGGTCGGCAAGCCTGCATAGGCCGCGATAACGCTGCGCGCCGCGCGCGTGAGCTTTCCCACTGTCCCGACGTGTGCGCGCCCCTTATTCGGATCAAATCCTCCAGCTTGCAGTTTGTCCAAGATGCCTTCATACACGGCGCTGGTCATCATCAGCGAGGCGCGTGATCCATCGTTAGGAATCCGACCCGCAAGCACGGTGGATTCCCGGTAATACACCCGGGCACGCCCCGCTAAGTTTCGCATCACCTCGCAAAGTTCTGCGCCGGACCATTCGTCCACCGGCATGTAATTGCGCCCCATGCGGCGGTCATCTTCAACGTCGCGCAGGACGTTGGTGAACTGCATGGCGATGCCGAGCCGTTCGGCGCGCCGCAGTGAATCCTCATCGTGCGCGCCGAGGACCGGCATCGCGCATCTTCCGACCGTTCCGGCCACGGCGGCCGAGTATGTTTCCAGATCTTCCATGCACCGGATCTGCACGCCGTCAACATCGCCGCGGCATCCACGCACTAAGAGCAGCAAATCGTCTATCGCAATGGAAAAGCGTTCGAGTGCACCGTGCAGCGCCGGAAACCATGGGGCGTCGCTGACGTAGCCCGCGGTCCGGAGCATGCTGACATCGTGCTCGACGTCAGCTAGAATCCGCAATCGCAGCTCAAGAGGAACGTTCGGTTCATCGGCCGCATCATCTGCAAAACGGCACACGCCGTACAATGCCTCGACGGCTTCACGTTTTGCACGCGGCAGTATACGCGTCGAAAAGTAGAAGCTTTTTGATTTGCGCCTCATGACATCGGCGCACCACCCTTGGCTTCTTCGCTTGTCGGCAGTTGTCACGCCGGAATCTCTTCGCGAATGCGTTCCACCGTCTGTTGCGCACTCATCGTCACCAGAGGTAATCCGGTTGCCGGACGAGTGCTCGCGCCGGCGAAAAAGCAGTTGGCATACCGGCGGTGACGCGTGTCGGGCCGCAAAGGGCCAATTTGAAAAATGTCGTGCGAAAGACCGAAGCCGGCCCCGCGATTGAGGTTGAGCGACACGGCAAAATCGACC
>JALZBG010000048.1 GCA_030947645.1 Vulcanimicrobiota bacterium
GGAGTCGCCGGCCTGTCGTTCGGCGGTTCGGGCGTTACGGGCGCTTCCAGCGGCGGTCCCGGCGTCATCGCAGTTGGTGGTGGCGGTGCAAGCAACAGCCCAAGCCTGCTCATCGTAGCTACGACTGGCGGCGTCAACTTAATTCGAGCGGTAAGCAATTCAGGCTCATCCGTGATGAGGCTCGACGACCGCGGGAACTTGTACCTGTCGGGAAAAGTTCACCCGGGCGTACCGCTGGGGCAACTCCAAACTCAATCGCTTGCGGCCGTCAAAGGCGCTCAAACCGCGCCAGCGACTGAGGGTTACGGCCAAGGCTGGATCCAAAACGGAAGCAGATACGTGCTTCTAGACGCCGCCGTTGCAAGGAGCGCGCGCTCGGGATCGCGCTATTTTGTCTTTCTTACACCGAAGGGCGACAACCGCGGTCTGTATGTAACGGCCGAGTCTCTGGCTGGCTTTTGGGTGCGTGAAAGTCAGGCCGGCCGCTCGAATCTCCGCTTCGATTATAGGATCGTCGTGAAATGATCTCCTCTGGCTACCCTACCAGAGCATCACGCTCCCGTTGCGGTTTTTGCGGTAATGGGTTTCCCGAAGCCGGCGCTTTGGTCGCAGTTTAGCAGCCTGGGTTTTTTTCTGACCCCCGCGAATATCAAGACTACAAACATGCAGTAGCCGGGGAAACAATCCATCTTTACTTATCGCGACGAGAGACGGCTTTTTGCGGTAATCAGCGTGATTATCGTCGCGGCACTGATTGCGCTGGCTCAGTTGAGTGCCGCTCGTGGGACGCGGACCAGCAATCTTGCCAATCTTGCCGCCGATTTGTTTTCAATTTTTGAGCTGCCAGTGGGGACCGTCGTCTCTGAACTGCGAACGCAAGCCCATGATGTTGCGTTGCTTCCGAAACTTTCGCGCGAAAACGCCATACTGCGGGCCGAGAACCGCAAGCTATCCAGCGATAATTCGCGCATGCGAGATATGCTCGCGGGGTACTCTGCGCAGCTAGCACTGCAGCCGATTAGCGATGAATATCCGCGCGCCATTCCTTCTAGAGTTATCGGCTTTCCACCCGAAAACGAGCTGCACATCGTCACCATCGATCGGGGGACGCGCTCCAGCGTTTCGCGGGACGACGGCGTGTTGAGCGCCGATGGTGTGGTCGGACGGATCATCCAGGTAGCCCCCTTCACCAGCAAAGCTTTGCTGATCACGGATTACGCCAGCACGATCCCGGCAGTCGTTCAGCGTGGACACTGGTGGGGTATCGTAAAAGGAAACCTGACCAGCCTGCATCTGGAGTACATCTCCCAAGACGCTCATCTGCGCCTCGGGGACCGCGTGGTTACCGGAGAGGCGCGCTCTTTTCACTCGGGAGCAGTAATCGGACGCATCGTGAAGGTCGAACGCAGCGATGCAGGGCTGTATCAAACTGCGGTGGTGCGCCCAGCAGTGGAATTCGGAAGCCTTGATCGGGTTGTCGTCGTCCCAAAGTAAACCAACGCAGGAAGCTCCCTTCGCGGGACCACCCTGGCAGCGCGCCGCCGCGTTTCTCGTTCTGGCATTGCTCGCCCAAACCACCGTTCTGCATTACTTCACGTTTCGAAACGCGGAGTTCAGTCCCGTGCTGGTCGTCGTGGTTTGGTATGCCATAGCCACCGACTCGCGTCGGGCAATCCTCTTTGGGCTGTGCGCCGGTTTTATGGAAGATTCTGTGAGCGGCGGAACGGGCGGTGCATGGACGGCGGCGACGACCGTCACCGCGTTTTGCACGGCGATGCTTTCACGGAGCTTTTTCTCGGATTCGATTCCGCTGCTGGCAGCTATTGTAGTCGTTGCTACCTTATTGCGGAATGCACTCTTCTGGTGGGTTATGGAAATCCAAGGATACCCGACCGGTTTGGGCTACCTTCATTTTCATCAAACCCTTTGGCAATCTGCCCTCAACGCGCTCTTTATCACGGCGAGCGTGCTGTTCTCGCGCTACGTCGCTAAAGGAGCGCGAGCGTGAAACCATCACCTTGGAAACCCTCGCCCTGGCGCATCGGCTGCTTCTTAGCTGCCGCGGCCCTTGCAATCTTAGGAATTGTGGCGCGCTTAGTTGTCGTTCAAATTGTGCATGGGGAAGATTTTCGGCGAGCGGCGCGCGCAAATCAAATGCGCCTCATTCCAATCGCAGCACCGCGCGGCACGATCTTCGACCGTTCGGGTGCGGTTTTGGTCCGAAACCGGCCGTCGTTCGTTGTCGCGCTTATTCCCTCAGACGTCAAAGATCTCAACGTCGAATTGCGCGAGCTCTCGCAGACCATTTATATTCCGCAAACCGCGCTACGCAAGCAACTCCTTCGTCACGGCGGCGTCAACTATGCGAATTTCGACGAAGTACAGTTGTACGAACCATACGGCCCCGTGATCTTAGCCTCCGACTTGAGCGTCGCACAAATAGCCCGCCTCGCTGAAAAACAAGCTTCGTTGCCGGGCGTGGATCTCGAGGCGCAACCCGTGCGCAACTACCCGATGAAGGCGGCGGGCTCGCACGTGTTCGGCTATGTCGGGCAGATCACGCAAAGCGAATATAAAGCACTCAAACGGCACGGTTATTCCCCGAACGACGTGGTCGGCAAGGACGGTTTAGAAGCAGTCTACGATTCATACTTGCGCGGCGTTGCCGGCGGCGAGCAAGTCGAGGTTGATTCTCAAGGCCAGGTATCTCGTCATCTTGCAAGGCGCGAGAGCGTTCCGGGCAACAGTTTGCTCTTGACCATCGACGCGCGGCTGCAATCGATCGTAGAACGAGCTCTGGCGAATGAAGTCAAACTGTGGGGAAGGGGGCGCCGACTTTCCGGAGCTATCGTCGTCGAAGATCCATACACGGGCGGTATTTTGGCGATGGCTTCCTACCCGAACTTCAATCCGAATGACTTTGCGAACGGAATCAAACCGGCTACATTTGCACGGTACATCTTAGATCCAATGCGTCCGCTCTACAACCGCGCGATCGGTGCTGCAACTCCGACGGGTAGCACCTTTAAGCTCGTTACCGGTTCGGGAGCGCTCAGCGCCCCTGTCGTTCGTGTCAACGAAGTCGTATACGACAGCGGGGCTTGGAATTGTCACGGCGCTTTGTTCCGCGATATTGCCGCGGGAGGTCTGGGTTCAACGACATTCATCCGGGCGCTTGCGGCGTCCAGCGACGGGTATTTTTACCAGATGGCTGATCGCCTGGGCCACAAACGCTTGCGTTTTTATGCCTTGCAATACGGACTCAACGCCAAATCCGGCATCGATTTACCCGGAGAATATGAGGGGAACTGGCCGACCAACGCGTGGTCCCTTAAGGTAACCGGATTGCCGCTCGAACCAAGTGATGTTTGCATTTTGGGAATCGGCCAGGGCGCGATGCAAGCGACACCTCTTCAGATGGCAAACATCGTGTCCACGGTCGTCAACGGAGGAACGCTCTATCGGCCACACCTTGTGCGGGCCATCCGAGACCCAAAAGGCCGCATCATCAAACGCTTTACCAACGAGAAGATTCGAGCAGTTCCAGTGACCAAAGCGGCGCTGCTAGCCGTGCGGGCCGGAATGTCCGAAGTCACCGATCCGGGCGGCACCGCGTATGGATTGGCGATCGGTGGTCTGCCGTTTGGTGGAAAAACCGGAACGGTTGAAACGGAGGGCGGCAGTGGGCCAAATACCACGTGGTTTATCGCCTATGCTCCCGCAGATCAACCAAAACTCGCGATGGCAGTATACATGGAGAAGAGCGGCGGATACGGCGCTCAGGTTGCCGCGCCCATCGCGCGTCAAATCATGGTCGAATACTTTCACAAAAAACCATAGGAGTTTGCCTGCGTTCCAGGTTCCATCTTGCGCGCGCGAGAAACGACGAGACCGCCGGAGGTACTGGATTGGATGTTAGCTACAAACGCAGATCGTATGTGCGAAGCTGTCTCACGCCTCGGGAGCGAGACTGCATTCGAAATCCTAGCGCGTGCCCGAGCCCTTGAAGCCAAGGGTAAAAAAATCGTGCACATGGAGATCGGCGAGCCTGATTTTGACACGCCCGACCATATCAAGCAGGCTGCCATTGACGCCATCGGCGCAAATTATTCTCACTATACTCCCTCCGCCGGGATGCCGGAGTTACGCGATGCCATTGCCGACTATGCCTCAAGGTTCCGCAAGGTTGAGCCATTCTCACGAGAAAACGTCGTTGTGGCTCCCGGGGCAAAGCCGATAATTTGGAACGTCCTTAGCTCTATTTTGAACCCTGGAGATGAATTGGTCTACTGCGATCCGGCCTACCCGGCATACGCATCGTGCGCCGGCTACCTCGGGGCGCAGGCAACGCCCATTCCACTGCTGGAATCAAAAAATTTCCGGTTGGATCTTGACCTGCTGCGGGCACGCGTTTCCAGCAAGACCAAAGCACTTATGATCAACTCGCCGCACAATCCAACCGGTGGTGTGCTGGAGAGGTCGGACCTCGAGGTCATCGCAGAAATTGCGCAGCGCTATGACTTCGTTGTAATCGCCGATGAGATTTACAGTCGAAATTTCTACGAGCGCACCTTCGCTTCGATTATCGAACTACCGGGAATGCGGGAACGCACGATTATCGTGGACGGCTTTTCAAAAGCGTATGCCATGACCGGCTGGCGTCTGGGTTACGCAATCATGCCCGAAGCGCTGACACCGGCGGTCACGCTCTTCAATAACAACACGTTCTCGTGCGTAGCATCGTTCGTACAGATGGCCGGCATTGCCGCGCTTACTGGCCCGGACGAGCGCGTACGGGAGATGAATGAAATTTTCCGATTGCGACGCGATCGCTTGGTCAACGGGCTCAATAAAATCCCGAAGGTGTCTTGCACGGTGCCCGAAGGCGCATTCTACGCCTTCCCAAACGTCTCGAGGTTTACGCGCGACGACAAGGACCTCGCCCAATATCTGCTCCATGAAGCAGGGGTAGCGTGTCTTGGCGGCTCGTGCTTCGGAAAAGCCGGCGAAGGATACATACGCTTTTCGTATGCAGCCTCGTTAGATGACATCGATGTGGCGTTAGGCAACCTTTCCGAATATCTACCGCTGTATAAGAACTAGGCTGCAATTGTATTCACCGGACTCGCCCGAGCCGAGCCTGCTGCGGGCTGTAATCGCTCAAGCTTTTCTCGCGCTGCCCGCAGCATTTGTCGTACAATTGGCACTACATCTTCCCACGTGGGGGATTCTCTTGCTGGGAATTGCTATGGTTGCTCTGTTCGCGGCCGCTTCCTACAGCCGGCAAAACAATGATTGGCTGGGCGTTGAATGCTTCAGCACCGAACGCTACGCCCGTTACGCCAATCCGAAGTTACTCAATCCACCGCGCCGGTAGTCCGGCGCAGAACGGCTGCTAGAGCACTCTTGTCAGGCTGAGCCCATCGAAGCATGGTGTACAGGGAACGGTTTTTCACATGCGCATCCTTCGATAAGTCCAGGATGACATTTCGACACGATCAGGATGACATTTTGCCGGGTTTCTACAAGAGTTTCATTGCTTGCTTTACGTCGCGCAATGTCTCTTGCGCTACGCTGCGTGCTTTTTCCGAACCCTCCGCGATGATGCGCTCGACGCTCGAAGGGTCACGTTGCAATTCGGCACGGCGAACGCGTATGGGCGCCAGATATCCATTGAGGGCTTCAGCGAAATCCCCCTTATCTTGAACGCAGCCCAGCGCACCGGACCGGCAACCTTCGTCAACGGCCGCGACGTGTGCGGGGTTGACGAACTTCCACAGGGCAAACACCGGACAAATTTCCGGGTTGCCCGGATCGTGCCGCCGGATCTTCTTGGGGTCGGTAACCATCGCGCGCACTTTCCTCGTGGTAGTGTCCTCATCGTCAGCGAGCTTGATGTCGTTGCCGTACGATTTTGACATCTTACGTCCATCGGTCCCGGGAATCTCCGGATATTCCGAGAGCGTGGCTTGCGGTTCGACGAGCGTATTTCCGTACAAATGATTGAAGCGCCGCACGACTTCTCGCCCGAGTTCCAAATGCGCGACTTGATCTTTGCCCACTGGAACTACTTCTCCGCGGAAAACTGCTATATCGCACAGTTGCAGTAGCGGATATCCCAGAAAGCCAAACGTTGCAATCTCGGCGCCCAAGGCAGCGATCTGATCCTTGTAGGTCGGCACGCGTTGCAACCAAGACACCGGAGTGACCATTCCTAACAGAACGCTGAGCTCGACGATTTCAGGCACGGCAGACTGCAAAAAGAACGTCGAGCGGTTAGGGTCCACTCCCGCGGCGATCCAGTCAATAACCATCTCGTTGCGAGCTTGGCGAATCTCTTGCGGGCGCATGTAGCCGGTGGTAAAAGCGTGTAAGTCGGCTATTTCAAAATAGGCGTCGGCCGTTTTGCAATATTCGACCCACTGCTGCAAAGCACCAACGAGATGCCCTAGATGTAGTTGCCCCGTCGGACGCATTCCGGACATTACTCGGCGGGGCTTTACCGTTGAAACACCACTGTTATCTGCATCTTGCGTGTCCGGCTGCCCTATGCTACTATGCACGCATTAACGGCTTCGAATACCGCACGATTCTTGTCGAACATTGGCTGCCTTTGGTACTCCACTTCAGGTACTTGAGCGAGTCGAAACCATCGTCAGAATCAATTGGAGGACCTCGCTTTGTACACAGATGAAAAACTAACCTGCACCGATTGTGGCGCAGAATTTGTATTTAGCGCCGGCGAACAGGAATTTTTTGCGACAAAAGGCTTTCAGAATAAACCTAACCGCTGTCCTGATTGCCGCTCCGCGCGCAAAGCATCCCGTTCTTCAGGTGGAGCCCGTGCCGGCGGCGCATCCGCCAGTGGCGCTGCGCGTGAAATGTATACCGTTACTTGCAGCGAGTGCGGCCAGCAAGCTGAAGTACCATTCCAGCCGCGCGGTGACAAACCGGTATATTGCCGCGATTGCTTCCAGAAGTCTCGCGCATCCTATTAGTAGTTACCGTAGCAGCCCGCTAGAAAGCAACGCGCAACGAAGCTAGCGGTATCTGCGCCGCTATCTTTTTTCGCACGTACGTGCGTGCATAGGCTACGGCGGCGGTCAATTCAGAGCCCAGTGCGAGCCGGCAGGCCAAGGCGGCCGCTAGGACGCAACCCGTTCCGCGCATTCCTTGGCGCAGACGAGTCTCTCGAAAAATTTTCGTCTGCGATCCGGTTACCAACACGTCGCACAATTCGCCGTGCAAGTGTCCGCCCTTGAGCAAGACGGCGCGCGGACCCAATCGCTGCACCGCCCGTGCAGCCGCAAGCATTGAATCGCAGTCCTCAATAGACACGTTCAATAACCGCGCAGCCTCAGGCACGTTGGGCGTGAGGACAACCGGCAAGGGCAGAATCGACTTCAAAAACTCGCCGTAGGCGCTTTCATCGGTGAGCATGCCCTCAAGCGAAGCACCGTAAACGGGGTCAACGACCGCGGGAATATGGGCGTTCGCGCGCATGAAGCGAGCGACTACAGACACAGCGTCGACACTGGGGATGGCGCCGATGCGCAGAGCGCCAAGATCGTCAATCGGCAGAGCTTCCAATTGAGCGCGTACGATGTCCGCGGGGACGGCACAGCGTGCATGAAGTCCGCTCTCATCCTGGGCCGTGACGCCGGTGGTGACGCTGAGGGAGCGCACTCCAAGCTCGCGAGCAACCAGTATGTCCAGTCCAAGCCCAGCGATGTTCCACGGGTGGGTTGAACCGATCGATGCCACAACCGCCTTCAGTGCAGGTTCCATAACCGAACGAGTTCCCGTGCCGCGGTTGCAGCGTCTTCACCGGACAGCGCGGAAATTACAGCGGCCATCGCAACTCCGCAGGAAGCGACTTCGGTAATATTACGGACAGTAATTCCGCCGATTGCCGCCACCGGCAGCGACGTAGCCGCTACGACCGCTCGCAATCCATCCAGGCCTATGGGTACGCCGGCGTCAAGCTTTGAAAGCGTCGCGAAGCAAGAACCAACACCGATGTAATCGGCTCCTGATTTCTGCGCGAACTGCGCTTCCGCCACGGAGCCGCAACTGAGTCCCAGCAGTCTGTCGCCCAGCCGTTCTCGCACCCAACTCAATTCCTTCCATGCAGAGTCTTGCGGGCCGACATGGACGCCGTCCGCGTCGATCCACAGCGCCGCCTCCACATCATCGTTGAGAATAAAGAGCGCGCCCGCCGCGCGAACAAGGTCGCGCATAGCACGCGCGCGAGCGTGCACCAGTCCGCTTTTCGCTCGGTATTGCAGAATGCGCACGCCGCCCGAGAGCACCGCCCGAGTCCGCATTACCGGATCGTGCTCGCCTTCATTGATGATCGCGTAGATGCCGCGGAGTGCAGCAGCTCGACTACGTGCTCGTGAGATCAATCGTCGGTAAACTTACGCTAAACGGTACAGCATCGCCGTCGCGCAGCAGTGGCGCTACTTCTAAATGCAGATTGCCGGCGATGCTGCCCTTCGGTAAGCCAAAATTCAGGAATCCGGTGTATTGTGCGTTGCCGGCGATGCGCAATCCCAGAAACAATTGTTTATCGGTGATTCGCCAGTCCTTTGCCTCAATGATGCGGTAAATCGACCCGCGATCGTCTTTGAGCACCGATTTGCGGTAGGGTAAAATGGTCAGAAAACCGTCGCCCCTGTTCACGAATGTCAACAGCAACTGCACGTACTTCGGGAACAACGACACTTTACGGACGGCTACGGACGCGCCACGGTTGGTCGAGTCAACGTTGAGCACGAGCGCCTTCCAGGGATGGCCCGCATCTTTGACGTCGTAGTGGTTTTCGCTGCGCAAGATGCCGTATGGAACCGTAGCATCTAACGTGACATCGCTATTATGGGCAAAATCTTTCACGCTAAATTGCTCTCTTACGAAAATGATGCGCCGGGCGTCATTCCCGATGGACCCCGCCACCGCATACCGTCGCAACCGGAAATGGTCGGCCTCAAAGACGGAAGCCAGGTTGCGCGCATTATGGAAATACCTGCGCTCCGACCCAGTCAAATGAGCGTACGCCGTTCCATAGTCCCGATGCATAAGAGCACCTAAGTAGACGTGCAGCGCGCCGGACTGCGCCAGATTGGTAGCGCTGGAATTTGGTTCGAAGACGAGGCGCGATGAACTCCGAGGGTTCGCAGCGATACCGAAGAGTAAGAGCGTGCTCACGAGCGCCAGAATGCGCCCAGTCTTTTTCATGGGTTTTGGAGCAAAAGCTCCGCGATGCGAACCAAGTCATGTTCGCCGGAAAAGCGGATTTCGATCTTGCCCCCATTTCCGCTACGTCGAACGCTGACGTGCGTGCCAAGCGCAAAGCGCAAACGGCTTTCGAACTCTTCGTCTTCGACGCGCGGCGCCACCGCCGCTGGAGTTGTCCTGGGTTCCGTTTGGGCCCCAGCCATGCGCTCCACTTCGCGCACCGAAAGTTCGTCGCGCACCGCGCGCTGGGCCAGCGCTTGCCGGGCTTGGGGCGCGGCCCCGAGCAATGCACGGGCGTGTCCGGCCGATAACCTGCCGTCGGCAAGCATCGCTTTTATAGCGTCGGGTAAGGTCAGCAAGCGCAATGCATTGGCGATAGCCGGGCGGCTTTTGCCCAGTCGTTGCGCCAATCGCTCTTGGGTAAAGTGATGCTCCTCCATTAAATGCGCGAAGCCCGCCGCTTCCTCGAGTGGCCCCAGGTTCTCGCGCTGCAGATTTTCAACGATTGCCACTTCTAAGCTGCTCTTGTCATCTGCACTGCGCACGATGGCGGGAATCGTTGGCAACTGCATGGCTGCGGCCGCGCGCCATCGGCGTTCCCCGGCAATCAGTTCAAAGCCGTCATGCGCTTCTCGGACGATTACGGGGACGAGTACGCCATATTCGGCAATGGATTGACGCAGTTCGCCCAGTGCAGTTTCGTCAAAACTCTTGCGCGGCTGGAAAGGATTCGGCCGAACCAGCGAAACTGAAATGTGACGCAAATGTTCTCGCGCGTCGGCATCGTCGCCCAGCAGTGCGCCTAGTCCGCGTCCCAGCCCGCGCTTCACGCTCATGCCGGTATTTCCAAAGGCTGCAATACTTCTTTCGCGAGCGAGAAGTATGCTTGGGACCCACGGCTCTTCACGTCAAATACAACGACAGGTTTTCCATACGACGGCGCTTCCGAGAGGCGAACGTTGCGCGGAATCTGCGTCCGGAACATTTGCCCAGGAAAATACGCACGTAATTCATCGAGCACCTCGATCGCGAGCTTCGTGCGGCCGTCAAACATCGTTACCAGCACTCCGGTAATGCGCAAATTAGGATTGAGCGCATCGTGTATGCGCCGTACCACGGACGTCAATTGAGAGAGCCCTTCCAGTGCGTAAAATTCGGCTTGCACCGGTATGATGATTTCGCTCGCCGCGCAGAGAGCGTTTATCGTCAATAAGCCGAGGGACGGCGGACAATCGATGAACGTGAAATCGTAGCGCGGCGCAAGCGGCGCGAGAACTCCCTTTAGCCGGTTTTCGCGCGACAGCGCCGAGACGAGTTCAATCTCGGCGCCCGCCAAATTAATGGTCGCAGGAACCAAAGCTAAACCGGAAATCTGCGTGTCGATCAGAACTTCGTCGATTGGGCTGTTCGCAAGCAGCAGGTCATACACGTCGCGCCGGAGTTCGCGCTTGTCGATGCCAAGCCCGGTGGTCGTGTTCCCCTGAGGATCCAAGTCGATCACCAGGACGCGCTGACCCATGACCGCCAGTGCTGCAGCCAAGTTCACGGTGGTGGTGCTTTTGCCGACACCGCCCTTCTGGTTGACAAGGGCAATAATCCGGCAACGGTCCGGCGGCAGCGATGTTTCACGTGAAACAATCACCCTCGATAAGCCGTGAAATACTGCTCGATTAGGGCTGCCAATCTCGTCGGCTCATTATCAGCGGGACGGTCCGTAACCTGCTCAAAGGCGTACTGCAGCGCCGCGCCGACGCGCGAGTCGCCTTTGAATCCAACGGATGCGAGCTCCATCCGTTGCATAATCGCGACGACTTCCAGCCCGTCGATCCGCAGGTCTTTCACGGAAAAGGGCGGCTTTCGCTCACGCTCTTCCAAGACGCGGCGAGCGAAAGCTTCGTTGGAATCGTCCCGCTTTGGCAACCCGCTCCCCGCGATGTCCGCCTGGCGAAGCTCAAACTGACGTTCTAAGTTCTCTGGGCCAATGCGGCGGATAAATCGCCTGATGGCACCATCAGACAATGCCGGGTCTGCCGTGAACATGTGTTCACGGACCAAATGAGCCGCGGCGCCAACAATATCGTTGGAGAAGCGCACCCTCTGCAACATGGACCGCACGATGGTTTCTCCCACGAACTCGTGGCGGTAAAAATGCGGTCCCGCTTTTACACGGGGCTTGCCAACGTCGTGGAGGAGTGCGGCGAGCCGCAGGATCAGATCCCCGGGCGGCGTCGCGTCGACCGTCTCGAGATTGTGCCGGTACACCTCAAACGCGTGCCACTCGTTCTGCGCCACGCCTACGCCCTCGAGAAGTTCCGGCCAAATGTGAGTCAACAGACCCGTTTCCCGCATGAGCTCCAGGCCGAGTGAAGGCCGG
>JALZBG010000159.1 GCA_030947645.1 Vulcanimicrobiota bacterium
GGCGATGCACGTGACCTGTGCGTTACGAAAACCGGTAACTTCGCCAATGGCTAGGGCGCGGTCCCACATGTTGCGTGCCAACTGCCATGTCTCTTGCGTGAACAGGGTGGGTGCGTGCGTCGTTGGCATAACCGTGAGCTCTTCGTACGCGTTTGCCCGGTATGCCGCACTTCGATGATTGCGAATGACCCTCAACATCTCGTTACGGTTGGACTCGTATCTCGCAAAAGCGCCGTGCTCTTGAGCGATTTCCGCGGAAGTCACATACGCGGCACCGGTCATCAATGCGCTTATGGCGGCGCACCAGCCGAAGCCTTCCTCCGAATCATACGGCAATCCTAAGCGCATTAGCAGCGTGCCAAGATTCGCATAACCAAGCCCTAAGGTCCGAAAATCAAAGGATTTTTGGGCGATGGCCTTTGACGGGAATTGCGCCATCACGACGCTGACTTCAAGAGTAAAGGTCCAGAGTCGACAAGCCTGCGCAAACGCAGCAGCATCGAAGCGACCATTGCTCTCATCAAGGAATTTGACTAAGTTGATGCTGGCGAGATTGCAAGCGGTGTCATCTAGGAAAACATATTCCGAGCAGGGATTACTGGCGTTTATTGCACCGTCGTTGGGACAGGTGTGCCATTCGTTGAGCGTTGTTTGAAACTGCACGCCGGGATCGGCACATTGCCAGGCCGACATGGCGATTTTTTCCCAAAGGTCCTCCGCTGGGATCGTCTTGCGCACGCGCCCGTCGGTACGGTTGGTTAGCGGCCACGTCTCGCCGGCGTCCAGCTTCGCAAAAAACGAATTCGGAACGCGTACGGAATTGTTCGAATTCTGGCCAGATACTGTGCCGTATGCCTTGGAATCCCAATTGGTATCGTAGGTCTCGATTTCGAGTTGGCGGTAACCCTGCCGAGCAAAATCGAGTGCGTATTGAATGTTAGCTTGCGGAATGCCGGCGATAAGCGCGGCTCGCATCGCCTGCTTTAAGGTCGGGTTCAAAGCGGGATCCAAACGCGCGGATTCGGGCACAATTTCGGTGTGCGCAGCTTGCATAATGCCGTTTAGATGTTTCTGACATGCAATGGAGCCGGCTACCAAGTCAGAAACCTTTTGTTCTTCCTTGACCTTCCACATGATGAATTCTTCGATGTCGGGATGGTCGAGGTCGAGCACCACCATTTTCGCCGCGCGCCGCGTCGTGCCGCCGGACTTGATCGCTCCCGCAGCACGGTCCCCGACGCGCAGAAACGACATTAACCCCGAACTGGTACCGCCGCCGGAAAGGCGCTCGCCTTCACCCCGAATCTGCGAAAAGTTCGATCCAGTTCCGCTACCGTGTTTAAATATGCGTGCTTCCCGAATCCATAGATCCATGATGCCGCCGTCGTTTACTAAATCGTCGCTAACCGATTGAATGTAGCACGCGTGCGCGGAGGCATGCTCGTAGGCGTTTGCTGAGCGCGTGAGTTCTTTACTTTGCGGGTCGACGAAATAATGCCCTTGAGCCGGCCCCGCAATGCCGTACGCCCAGTGCAAACCCGTATTGAACCATTGCGGACTGTTCGGTGCGCCAACCTGCAGGGCGAGCATCGCGCGCATTTCGTCGTAATAGATTTTAGCGTCATCTTCGCTGTCGAAATAGTTATTCTTGAATGCCCAATACGTCCAGCAGCCCGCAAGCCGGTTGAACACTTGCCGCGAATCGGTTTCGCTGCCGAATTGATCGTCGCGCTGCAGCGACGCCAAGGCATTTTCATCGGCAATACTGCGCGAAAGCCACCGGGGAACGCCATGCTCAGCCACGGTTTTAAGGGCGCCGGGGACGCCCGCTTTGCGAAAATATTTCTGTGCCAGGATGTCAACGGCCACCTGGCTCCAGTGCGCCGGAACCATAACGCCGGCCGCCTCGAAAATGACCGACCCGTTGGGATTTACAATTCGAGACGCTCGGGGCTCGAAGCTCACCCGCGAATAAGGATTGTCGGGCGAAGAGTAAACGCGGCTGAATTTCATGGAAACGGAACCTCTCACGCGGCTCTAGTCACTTCCAGCGACGACAATCGAACGCCTGTTCGAGAAGACGAGCCATCGTTGCCAATCTGTACAAGATATTGTACTACCGCGCGCAGGGAGATACAAGATATGGTCGACCACTCCTTGTGAGGCGCTTGTTCAGAAAGGCGATTTGTTGCGAATAAAGGGACATCGCTATGGCTTGTCAGTGGTTTGCGTGTGCATAAACCCGAGGATAGCGAGGAGAACTCGGGCAAAGCAGGCCGTATGCTTGCCCCCGACCGCTTTGCCCCCCGCCTGTGCGACGTCTCGCTTCAGGAGTTGTGCGAAAGGGGCTATCGGGGCCTCATCGTCGATCTCGACAACACGCTGGTGGCGTATCGGGGTGCCGAAGTGATCGAAGATCATCTGACCTGGATTGCCGAGGCTCACGAGCGTGGCTTTCGCGTCGTGATGCTTTCGAACAACTTCAGCGATCGCGTGACTCGGATTGCCCAGCGATTGAACGTGCTGAGTGTTCCCAACGCACTCAAGCCCCTACCGTTTGGATTCGCCCGCGCCCTGCGAGCGCTCAAACTCCCGCGTAGCCAAGTCTTGGTTGTAGGAGATCAGTTGTTTACCGACGTCTTGGGCGCCAAGTTTTTCGGTCTACACACAATTCTGACCGAACCGATTGAACCTCATGACTTTGCGATTACGCGAGTGTTCCGGTTTTTGGAACGATTGGCACTGCGAGGCCGCGGCGCCTAATGAAACTCGCGTTGATCGGCGATCCTGTGTCCCACAGCCGCAGTCCGGAATTGCATAATAGATTCCTGCGCGAAGCGGATCTCGCAGGTAGTTACGTCGCTGTACGCGTGCCGAAAGGCACCGCCGTTGAAATGGTTCGCCGCATGCGTGACGACGGCTATACGGGTTTAAACGTTACCAGCCCGCTGAAAGAGGAAGTGGTCGCGGCGTGCGATGACCTTGACGAGGAAGCGGCCATGGCGGGAGCAGTCAACACCATCATCTTCGGGTCTCAAACCGTTGGCGCCAACACCGACGGCATCGGCGCACGCAGTGCGATCGAGGCGACGATGGGCAACGCGGTCGCCCTGGAACGCGTCGGCGTTTTGGGCACGGGCGCAACTGCGCGTGCGATCTTAGCGCAACTGCGCGAGACCGACGCCTACGCATTCGTTTGGGGCCGCGACGCAACAGTGTTATCCCAGTTGTGCGAGCGTTTCGAAGCGCAGCCCTGGCCGCCCAACCCACCGGAGTTCGTCATCTCTACGCTGCCGCCGGAGGCCACGCTTCCATCCAAACTCGTTGCTGACTTGCAGAGTGCCGACATCATAATGGACGTTAACTACGGCGAGCGCGCTACTCTCGCAGCTGCCATCGGACGGGAAGTAGTAAGCGGCGATCGCATGTTCGAAGCGCAAGCGCGAGCATCGTTTAACCTCTGGATGTCCGCGGCGGCGTTACGCAATTAAACGTGCGTCTGGAGTTCGAAGTCGTGTGAGAGCATTCAACAAACTAACTCGGAGAGGGGGAGATTCGAACTCCCGAGACCTTTAAGGGGTCTGCTCGCTTTCCAAGCGAGTGCATTCGACCACTCTGCCACCTCTCCGCGGCGCGCGGCTACATTCGTCGCTTGATACGGGCGCCCTGGCCGCTATAATATGCGACGCGTGCCGATTCTTCGGCTATATCGGTCAACACGAAAGCATCTTCGAGCGTCGCGCCGACGGTGGTCAACCCGTGGTTTTCCATAAGGACGGCGTTGACGCCGCGCGCAAATTCTGCGCCGGTGAGCGTTGCAAGTTCGCGCGTTCCGGGCGCAGCGTAAGCCGTCCAGGCTACTTCCCCTAGAGTCTCTCTCGCACCGACGGTGTGCCGCGGAAAAATGCGGCCCAGCGTCGACCACACGACGCAAAACGTCGGATGCGTGTGCACTACCGCCGTAATGTCGCAACGCACGGTGTATGCCGCGAGGTGAAGCGTCAGTTCGCTTGAGGGAGCGGCTTGTCGATCGAACGGAACGCCCGCTCCATCGATGCGGACGATCTCGTGATCGAGAAGCTTGCGTAGAGAGCCTCGCGTCGGCGTGATTAGGAATGATCCATCTTCGAGCCGCAGACTGAGATTGCCGCTCGTGCCGCTGACCGCGCGTCGCTTCCACAACTCACGCGCATAGCGAACCAGTTCCCGGCGATTGTTTTTTTCATGCGAGGTCACCGCGCCGAGCTACGACATGGGCGAGAATTCAACCTCGCCAAAGACACTCCAGGCAGCAGAGCGAACCAGAGGAGCAGTGTCACGCACTTCTTGGAACTTGTCGCCGCGCGTCGTTGTTGCGGAACCTTTTGCGCCAGGCGGTCTGGCCGTGCTGCGGGACCACGGCATTGATGTCGCTTCGTGTGTGGGTGCTTCCCGCGCAGATCTTTTAGCCGCGCTTAAGAATGCGCATGGTTTGATCGTGCGCTCACAAACGCGCGTTGACAGTGAACTCCTGGGGGCCGCCGATAGCTTGGCGGTCATCGGGCGCGCCGGAGCCGGGGTGGATACCATCGATCTCGCTGCCGCGACGGATGCAGGAATCGTCGTAGTCAACACGCCTTCGGCAAACACGCTCGCGGCTACGGAGCATACGTTTGCCTTAATGC
>JALZBG010000160.1 GCA_030947645.1 Vulcanimicrobiota bacterium
CTATGATATTGTCGCGCGATTCGGCGGAGGCGATAATGCCGGTCATTCAATCGTCGTCGGAGATGAGAAACTAGCCTTACGCACCGTACCATCCGGTGTCATGTATCCCGACAAGGAACTCTTTATAGGTGGCGGCACCGTCATAGCCTTGCAAAGCATCCTTGAAGAATTCGAAAGCCTACGCAACATTGGTATCGACATTTCGCGCATTAAAATCTCCGATCGCGCGCACGTGGTCTTCCCCTATCACTCGCTGCAAGACCGCCACACTGAAAGACGTGCAGGGGTCCGTGCGATTGGAACCACCGGTCGGGGCATTGGGCCTGCGTACATGGATAAAGCGGGTCGAGCCGGTGTCATGTTCGGGGATTTGTACCGGCGTGAAGTATTCATGGAAAAGATTCGTTTCAATCTGCTTGTCAGGGCCGATACCCTTTCGGAGGGGTTGCCGAACGAGAACGACCTGATTGCCCAGACGATCGAAGCAGCTGAGCGGGTCTTGCCGCACGTAGTAGACGGAGTTGCTTACATTCATGCAGCGCTGGACGGCGGTAAGCGAGTTCTCATCGAAGGGGCACAGGGCACGCTCCTGGATGTCGGGTATGGAACCTATCCGTACGTTACCAGTTCGCACACGATCGCGGGTGGCGCTTGCATCGGTCTCGGAATCGGTCCAACGGCTATTCGGCACGTCACCGGCGTTGCCAAAGCCTACTGCACGCGTGTCGGGGCCGGACCCTTTCCTTCGGAATTACACGGTGAACTCGCGGAAACTCTGCGGCGCCAAGGCCGGGAGTTCGGTACGGTTACCGGGCGGCCGCGACGGTGTGGCTGGTTCGATGCAGTGACGGCGCGCTATGCGGTGCGATTGAACGGGCTTTCGAGCGTCGTTGTAACGAAGCTCGATGTTTTGACCGGGCTGCCCAGTATTGGCGTAGTGACCGGATACGAGATCGACGGGAAACGAGTTGGTGTCGAGGCTATCTCAGATCCCAAATTGACCACCACGGTGAAGCTGTTCGATGGTTGGAGCGACGATATATCAAATGTGCGCACAATCGCCGCTCTTCCCAAGAGCGCGCAAGCGTACGTACGTGCCCTTGGCGATTATCTCTGCGTACCGGTGACGCATGTGTCGCTTGGACCCGAACGCACGCAACTCGCTTCCTAATAGAGACAAATGCCGACAGCTTTCCGCCGCGTGCTCGCCACGTGATACCTTTACGTGAGTAAGGGCTTTACGTTTGTATTACAGCCGCTCTTAGAGCAGTATGAAAGAGCAGAGCGCGACGCGCGCATAGTACTGACGATGGCGCAACGCAGCTTGCACGAGGCGAAGCGTGAAGCCGAGCGTTTGCGTCAAGAACTCAAAGTCGTTGACGGCGGTATCGTGCAACCGCAACATAGAGGCGACTTCGCACTGCCCTACGCGCGGCTCGAACACTTGCATTGGCAGGTCAGGCAGCAGCGAGTTACAGTCTCTTCGCTCGAAGCCGAAGTGGACGCGACGCGGTTAGTGTTCGTAGCGGCAACCAGGAAGCGAAAGACGCTTGAACAGTTGAAAATATTTCGCGCAAATGCGCACACTCGCAGAGCGCAGTTGCTGGAAGAGCGCGATATCGATGAATCAAACGTTCATGTCCGCTAGGTGGCCGAACGCGGGCACTGACGCATCGTATGGCCGCTCCGTTTGCCGCACATTACCTCCTGGGCCTACTGACCGTTGCCGTGCTGCTCTGTGTCCTTTGGTTTGTCCCTCGGGCAGTGCGCTGGAGGTCGTTTGTTCCCGGCAACGACAGACGTTTGATTAGAGTAGTGCAGTCGACGTTACTTTCACCCGATGCAACGCTGCATGTGGTAAAAATCGCCGAAAGATACTACGCCCTTGGAGGAGGGCACGGCCATCTTTTCATGCTGTGCGAAGTCCCCGCCGACACCGTTAGGACCTGTGCATTGCCCTCGGAGTTGTCAGGTCTGAAAGATTTCTAGAAGAACGCGAAGCGGCCGATCTTGTTTGCAGACGCTTCAGTGAAATACAGCTCGTTATCAGGGCCGGGCACGATAAGTACCGGAAAAGCGTTCGGCATCGGGAGGGGGTACTCCGTGACAGTACCGGAGGTTGTAATTCGCGCGATCTTACCGGCGCCAGGAGCGGCTTCCGTTGCGTACAAGTTGCCGTCCGCGGCCGCTGTTATTCCAATCGGGTTACTTCCAACAAGCGCAAATTCGGTGATCGCTCCGGTCACGCTAATGCGTCCAATCTTTCCCGGAGACGTGAGCCGCTCGGTAAACCACAACGCCGCATCGGGTCCGCGAGTGATGAAGTTCGGAGAAGAAGCCGGCGTTAGCACTGGAAACTGTTGAAACCCGCCGCTCGTGGTGAGCCGGCCAACCGCGTTTGAGCCGCCCTCGGTAAACCAAAGTGCGCCGTCAAATCCCGTCGTAATTGCCAGCGGTCCTGCGCTGGGGCTCGTCGGGTACTCGGTTACGACGCCTGCAGTGGTAATTTTGCCGAGGTTCCCGGAGCTTTGTTCGGTAAACCACACATTGCCGTCCGGCCCGGCGGCGATTCCCATGGGTGCGGAGTTCAACGTAGGGACCGCGTATTCAGTGATCGCACCAGCCGTTGTTATTTTTCCGATTTTATTCGCTTGATTTTCGGTAAACCATAAATTACCGTCAGCCCCTACCGCGATATTCGTGGGAGAGGCGGCAGCCGTGGGCACCACATATTCGGTAAACTTTCCTGCCACCGTCATGCGCCCGATCTTATCCCCGTCGCGCTCTGTAAACCAGAGTGCGCCATCGGGGCCGTTGATGATTCCCAAGGGAAAACTTGCGGCAGTCGGAATCGCGAACTCATTGGTTACGCTAGGGACGAACGGTGGAGAGGGTGTTGGGACTCCGCCGATAATGGTTTTTCCACCGCAGCCTGCAAGCACCACGGTTGCTAGAGTCAAAGTGAAGGCCACGGAACGACGCATGGAATCTCCTTATTGAAATCGCCGGGATGTCTTTGCAACGATCATTTCGCCACTCGTATTCCGTATCCGCCGCCTCCGGGCGTTTGCACGATTATGCTATCGCCCTGCGAAATGTCAACGGTTGTTTTTGCGGGCAATGCAATGCCGATCTCTTGATGCTCCAATGTGTGATGACCACAGGCTGCCGCTTCCCCGCCAAAGGAGCCCGGCGGATTCACGGCATGACGGTCAGCCAGCAGCGACACGCGGCACGTGCCTTCTTTTAACTGCAATGCGCGAATTAAGCCGCAGCCCCCGCGAAAACGTCCTACGCCGCCGGTGTTTTCGGCGAATTCATATCGTGTGATGCGTAGCGGATAATACCGCTCCACCGCTTCAATGGGCGTGTTTAACGTATTGGTCATGTGACATTGGATACCGTCGATTCCGTCCATTCCGGGACGTGCGCCCATCCCGCATCCGTTCGTTTCGTAAAAGGCCCAACTCTCGCCCGCGTCGGTCACGCCTCCCATCATGACGTTGCTCATCGTCCCCCCGCTGCATGCAGGCACTCGGTCGGGCGCCGCCTGCGCCAGCGCCTGGAAGACGACGTCCGCATTCCGCGTACTGGTTTCCACGTTTCCGCCGGATACGGGCGCAGGACGGCACGGATTTAGCAATGTTGCCGCCGGCACGACCACTTCGATCGGTCGAAAGCACCCTTCATTCATCGGAATAGTCGGGTCGCTTACTGCCCGAAGGGCGTAATATGCACCGGAAAGCGTCACGCCGTAGACGGCATTGAGTGGGCTGGAAGTTTGCTCGCTCGTTCCATGGTAGTCAAGTGTCGCGCGACCGTCCCTCAGCGTAAGTTCGAGTTCAATCCGAATGCTGGGATCGCCCTGCGCATCTTCTAAGAAGTCAACCGCGTGAAAAGTTCCCTGTCGCAGCGCGCCGAGCTCCCAGCGCATCCGTCGCTCGCTTTCATCGAGCATTCGTTCAATTGCCGCCTCGAACACATCGCGTCCGTAGCGATGTAAAAGCTCGAGTAGGCGCCGCTCACCCGTTATGTTTCCCGCGATCTGTGCTTTCAGATCTCCGCTGCGTGCCTTGGGAGTCCGCGAATTTGCTCGAAACACCGCGAGCGTGTCGAAGACGACCTCGTCGTCCTTCATCAAACGAATCGGCGGCACGATCAATCCTTCGGCGAAGAGTTCTGTTGCGTCGGCGGACATGGACCCAGGGACGCTGCCGCCGACGTCGGTATGATGCGCTTTGTTAGCGGCGAATCCGCTGAGGACTCCGCAGGCAAAAATTGGGCGGATGACCGTAACGTCGTTCAGGTGCGTACCGGAAATGTAGGGATCGTTTACAACCCACATGTCACCAGATTGCAGGGGCGCCTTCTGCGCCGCCAACACATCCAGTGTCATTCGAAGTCCCCACGGCAGCGAACCTAGATGGACCGGAATATGCTCCGCCTGCGCGACCAGACGGCCACGGGCATCGAAAAGGGCGCAAGAATGATCGAGCCGTTCCTTAATGTTGGGTGAGTAGGCGCTGTTGCGCACGGCGATACCCATCTCCTCACTGGCGTACAAAAGTGAGCTCTTGATTATTTCGCTGGTGATCGGATCGACGGTGCTCATTTAGATCCAAGATCGGCATACGAAATCAGTCGGGCGAATTCGCCGCGCGAGC
>JALZBG010000161.1 GCA_030947645.1 Vulcanimicrobiota bacterium
GGAGGCATTGTATTCGTCTTTGCGCGGGCCAGGTATCAGACCGTTGTTAACCAGACCATTTCCTTCGCGGTCAACGGTCTTCCAGTCACCGCCTACCGAGATTTCGTTATTTTCGCCAATGGTCTGAGTGGCGTGCCGCTGCGTGAGGAAGTTGAAGCCGATAACGTTGCCTGCCGGTCCTCGCAACATCGAGACGGGAACTTCAAGTGCGGTGATCAGCGTATTGAAGCCCGCATAAGTATCGCGTCCACGCCGCGCGCCCAGAAGCGATTTATCCGGGTGTCCCGGATGCATGAGCGAAGATGCGACGAACCGATTTGCGCCCGTATCATCGAGGAAAAACGGGTCATCCATGACTCCTGCGAAGAATTTGACACCGGTTGATGGGTCCGTTGTGATTAGAGGTTTGTTCGGACTGTAATTTTGCGTCGCAATAGTTGTAGGCGCCGTAAACGTCTTACCGTCGGGCAACCTGATGGTAGCAGTCTGGGCCGTCAGCCGGCCGATTCCCTTTGAGTACGTGACGTCGATGAACTGATCCGGCTTCGCGTCACCCGTGTTCTCGATTTCAATCCGGTAGCGAATATTCGAATCGAAGATCGACATGCCAAAATGCTCCCCGGAAACAATGAAGCCCTGTGTGCTCATCAGAAGCACAGCTTTTGAATTGTCGTTAGGGTCAAGAAAAGCATACACGTCGGCTATATCTGATCCTCGATCCTGCGCCACAATGGGCGAATCGAGATGGTCAGAAGCCCCCGTCCTCGATGCGGGGACAAACTGAACTGCAAAGGCAGTTACCAACGCCAAAACACTTAATGCGAGAACGGAACCTCGAGTGGGACGCATTGGGCACCTCCAGAAACTACGGGCAGCACGCAGCGGACCCACGGCAGGGACCATGTAGCCAATCTAGTGTGCGCTTAATCACGTTAACGTAAGGCAGCTTACAAGCGCCTATTATTTGTTCGATACTGAGCAGCCTACCAGGTATTTCATGGGTGGCCGAGGAGGAATTATGAGCGAGGCACCCGGCGCCGAGCCGCTGACCCAGAACAAGGTCTGGCGTTTACGCCGCACAAAATTATTTGAGTATTCTGGCGACCTGCTTGCCGGCATGCACCACCTCTTTACAATCAAGGTTCATCTGAGACGGACCTCGCTCTTTGAAATTGGCGACGATTCTGGAGTTGTCTATTTTATCAAATCCGGACGCATCCGAATTTCTAGGCTGACGTCCGATGGCCGGGAATTCGCAATAGCCCTTTTGGGACCCGGCGATGTCTTTGGCGAAGAAGCGCTTTTCGGTCAAATGAACCGCACCACCAATGCGACCTGCATCGAAGAATCTTTCCTATGCTCCTCACGTGCGGATAAATTATTGGAATTAATGTCGACACGACCGGAGCTTGCCTTGAATTTTGCACGGTATTCGAGCGAGCGCTACGGCGAAGCCATTTCCGCGATTGAAGAAATCGCATTTTTAAAGGTTGCGCATCGCCTCTTAAGGCTTTTGCAGCGGCTTGCGCGCGATTTTGGTGTTGTCGCTCCGACCGGTGTTGAAATAGACATTCGGCTAACTCAGGCAGATCTGGCAGCACTTATTGGGAGCACTCGCGAAACCGTCTCCTTAGAGTTATCGAAGCTTGTTAAGGAAGGCCGTTTGCAAATCGCACATGGAAAATTCATCATTCCCGATATTCGCCATCAAGACGATTAAAGTTCTGAGGCCATAACATCAGGCAGCCGGAGCGCAGCCCGAGTATAATCCGGGCGAACGGCGTCGGCGGGTGCTCAGCGACCAAAGAGGGGGCGGGGTTAGAAGTCGGTGTCGTGGAGGCGGATTATGTCGTCAACGGAGAGTCGAGTAACCGGCGTCGTGGAGGCGCACGATATCGTCGAGCGGCGCCCGGGCGTTTCGGTATTTGTTGATTGCGTCGATGTAGCTTAAGGAAACTCCGTGATCTGCCAATTGTACAAAATCCGTGACGCTGGCTGCGTACTTCCGTTGCGCGATCCCCGCGATAAACGCTGCCGAAACCCCGTGTTGCGCCAAGCGCACGGCGTCGTCGACGTTAATATTCCGCAGATTGCGCGAAGCGACGGCCATAAATTCGGGCCGAACGCCCTGCTGTGCAAGCACAATGACATCGCGCGGCGCAAGGGTACCAAGGCCGTACTGCGCGATGCCGCGCAGATAGTTGCACGAGACACCGTTGTCAGCGAGCGTGACTAACTCTTGAACGCTTGGCCGCGGTGAAAGCAGCCGGCCCGTTTCTTCAATCAAGCAGACACTCACCCCGTGCGTCTTGACCATTATCAAGTCGTCAGTTGAAAGCGCGCGGTAGCCGCTTCGATCGAGTGCATCCAACAGATCGGTCTTCGCAGCGCCGTCGCTTGCGACGGTGCTTGGCGCGGCGGGACTTGCTACCGGCGCACGCTGCAGTACCGGCTCAACAAGTCGCGCAACCGTTGTGGCGGTATGCGCCTCTTTCCTTAGGTATGCGACTTTAAGGCGCGTTACAGCATGCAAGGTCGGCACTTTTAGATGCGGTGTCGCCCAGTGCGTCGGGGGGCGCGTCGGCGCGGGTGCCGGCGCAGCGGCCGACTCCGCCGCAGCTAGTAATTCAGAGGGCGAAGCGAGATGGGGGCGGGACACCTTTACTTTCACGTGCGATACGGCGTTCGCGATGCGGTTATGTACCGCCGAAATCGCTTGCGCGACTGCGGGAACTTGAAAATGCACTAATGCAACTGCCATGAGCGCGACGGTGAAGCTCGCGAACCCAAGCACCGGCAGCATGTGGTTGAGTGAATGATCCCGGCGTTTGTCCAGTAAATGCTCGATGCGCCGGACAAGCTGCTTCTTTCCAAAAATCAACGCCGGCACGGCGATGCTGTGATGCCGGCTCCACAGCGCCATTGCGCTCAGGGTGGATGCGTATGCGATCCGATCCTCGTGCGCCAACACTGCGTCATCGCACGCAGCCTCCCGAGTCAGGGCCAGTTCCCGTAGCGCCAGCATGACGCCGGGATCGAAAAATAAGATCGCCGCAATGAAACGGTGAAGAAAATTTTGGAAGTCATCAAACCGTTTTACGTGCGCCGCTTCATGCAAGACGACTTCGCGTAGCTGCTCGGGGGAATCCGTTTCGAGCACTCGCGTGGGCAATACTATCATCGGGCGAATGAAGCCGAGGACGCACGGCGATTGGAGATCGTCGGTGAGTGCAAACGCAGCTTTGCGTCCTCCATGTGCAATTGAAACCGGTGCATCGATCATGCGAACACGCCGGCGCAGCGCGAACATCGCATATAAATCACGCAATAGTAGCCAAAGCCGGAAAAGTGCAAGTATCCCGGCAATAAGCAAGAACGATCGGGCGTGCCGCAATCCCCACAGTTCCGCATCAAACCACGTCTCGCTTAGGGTGCGAGCCGGTTGAGCGGAAGGCGCGAGGTTGGTAGTGCGCTGTGCGATATGGTGACTCGAAACGGGAGCGGTACTTATTGGCGGGGCGTGAACGCTTTGTGCCGGCTTGGTTACAATGTAGTTCGCGACCGGAAGCGCCAAGCTGACACACAGCAAGACGTTCCAAACATTGTGAACGCTTGTGGCATTTAAGCGTCGCGAGCAACGCATCACCGCATAAGCGAGCAGGCAAACCGCGACGCTTTGCCACGCGCCGTTGAACAGAGCGAGCAGAAGGCGCGGCTCGTTCATTCTCTCGGAGCCTCCCGTTCGATCAATGCCCGAATACTATCCAACTCTTGTTGTGTCAGCGACTCGGTTTTTAGGAGCGACAAAGCCAGGGCCCCGGGTGAGCCGCCAAAAAACCGTCGCACAAGTTGGTGCGTCGCGCCGCTCGAGACTTTGCTTCGGTCGATGGCAGGATAATAGCGAAAGGCGCGCCCCTCCTCACGGTGGCGAACGTAGCCCTTCTGCTCAAGAATGCGCAGCGTGGTTTGCACGGTGTTGAATGCCAGGCGCCGCGGCAATGCCGCGAGCACCTCGCTCACCGTACCGCTGTTGGCCCTCCACAGAACCTCCATCAAAGCTTGCTCGACCTCGGTGAGGGTTTCCGATTTCTTCCTGGCCATGGGCCTCCATTCACCTAAAGATATAGGTAATACTAGCATGTGAGCCCTTCAGGTGTCCAGGGCGAGCGAGCGACCGACCGGGCCGATCCGGCACACGGCTCGCACGGATAGAATCGCCCGGCTTGCGCGTCGCATGTCGACCTATCCATTTTGCGAATTGTTGTTTCGAGAAGGAAGTCGCAGACGCCGCTAGCGCGGTGAAATGCTTCCGGCAGCTTGCGCGAATGGTGATCCCCACTTGTCGCCGGGATGGGCCTGAAATTCTGCCCACGGCCGGAAATTCGTCAAAGCGGGAGAGTCGTGTTGTACTCGGCCGTCGAAGATTCAACCCGACCATACTTCGCGAGCTTGGGAGGTACTATGAAATCAGCTCTGTTTTTGGCATTTGCGTTGCTGGTTGGCCCACCACTTGCGGCTTCCGCGTCTACACCTACTATTGTGTTGCCCGCAACAACCCACTGGACCGCCATCTCGAGCGGTCCGATGGCAGGCGCACAGATGGCTCTACTAATGGGTAATCCATCAAAGAACGGTCCTTATA
>JALZBG010000049.1 GCA_030947645.1 Vulcanimicrobiota bacterium
CCATGGCGGGACGGTCGGCGACTGAATGTGCAGCGATACCTTTGACGCAGTGCGACTTCGTATGCGTGTCCCAGCAGTCCGAATCCGGTATCATCGGTGGCGGCGTGTACTGAAGCCGCCAGTATCGCTCGCGCCGCGCCATCATTGAGCATCGTCATCCACGTGGCGATGCGTCCGAAATCATACGGATCGTCCTTGATGGGCGTAAAAAAATCAACGGTCTGCACGATGGCGAGATTCGTCGCGCACTTGATAGACACCGGCCTCATCGTTGGTCGTATAACCGACGAGGACGTTTTCGTTCGCGGTTGAGGGCAAATGGCGCAACACTTGCGCCAGGTCGGCTGAGCCGACTTTACTCGCTCAGCCCGCGGAGGACGAAAACTCGGTGAATCGGATGCTATCGAGGGACGGCATCCTCCGTAATACAACAACCGTATAACGAACGCTCTCCGGTCTGACAGCCGGGGGAAGCGCCCTCGTTAGAAAGGACATGTCTTGAGCGTATTCCGTAGCGCCGGGGTTCCGCGCTGAACAAGGAGTTATTGTTCATTCCCGGGCCCGTTGCAGTTTCGCACGAGGTCCTTGCTGCACAGGCCCGACCGCTCATCGACCATCGAGGCCCCGAGTTCAGCGAATTGTTGCAGAATATCGGGCGACGCCTGAGACCGATATTCGGCACAACACAAGAAGCCGTGCTTCTGGGCTCCTCAGGAACCGGCGGTCTCGAGGCGGCGATCACAAATCTTTTCTCACCTGGAGACAAATTACTGGCGTGTCCCGTCGGCGTCTTCGGGCAGCGCCTCATACGTATTGCGCGAGCCTTTGGCTGCGACGTTCAAGAACTGGAGACTACCTCCGGAGATGCGCTCGACCGGCATCGCTTAGCAGACGTTTTGCACAGCGATGCAAACCGTGCGATTCGCGGCATTTTGCTCACTCACAACGAGACCTCTACTGGTGTCCAAAACGACATGGCGGCGATCAGTGCTGCGATTGGAACACATCCGGCGCTGCGGCTGATCGATGCCGTGAGTGGACTGGGCGCCAGCGAATTTAAGATGGATGCATGGGGTTATGATGTTGTGGTGTCGGCGAGCCAGAAAGTGTTGGCCGCTCCGCCCGGGCTTTCCATGATTGCGGTGAGCCAAAGAGCGTGGACGTCCATGCAAAACTCCGCAGCGCCGCGTTTTTATTTTGATTTACGCAAAGCGCGCGAGTTCGCGCAGAACGGACAAACGCCCTGGACACCTCCAGTGTCCATCCTGTTTGCCCTGCATGCTGCATTAGCGCGCTACGAGGAGCAGGGGGATATAAACGTATGGCGACGTCATGAAGGGTACGCACGCGCCATTGCCGCCGCAGCGCGGTCGATGGGCTTGCAGCTCTTTTCGCGCCCGGGTGCACACTCCCGCACAGTGGTTGCCATTGCGATCCCTGAAACCGTGGATGCCCAAAAACTCCTGCAGACCTTGCGGGAACGCTGGGGAGTGATTCTTTCAGCCGGACAACAAGAGCTTCGAGGAAAGATCATTCGTATGGGAACGATGGGTGATCTTTCCCCCGGCGATATCATCGCAGGGCTCGCTGCGCTTGAAAGCGCGCTGTGGGAACAGCGTCGCGAAACGAAGATCGGGATGGGAGTTGCAGCGGCCGTGCAGGCATTTTCCGAAATCCAGAACGCTACACGCGATGCCGTGCCAAAATCGGATGCACCAGTGGACGCACAAACCACGGCAGCGTTTCGCTGATCGCTGCGTCGATGCGCAGATCGGGCTGCGTTAACACCGCGACCAAATACGAATGATGCAGATCGCCGCGCAGATCCGGCGTGAGCGGAAACAATAAACCGACGTACAGGATCGCCCAGCAGAAAACCCACGCCTTCAGCACTCCAACCAACGTTCCCGCCAAGGCGTTTCCCATTCCGAGAATCGGCAGGCGCGCGAAGCGGTTGAACACCCATGCAAGGACCGTGATGGCAATGTACGTTGCAAGGCTCATGATGAACATCCCTACAACGTGTGCGGACCCCGGGCCAACGTGCACCACCGAACTCACGCTCGCGTCGAACATGCCGTTGTACCAAAAGGGAGCGACGATCGATGCAAAAAGCGCAACGGCGCCGCCCAATTCTGAAATGAACCCCCGCCGGAAACCTTTAATCGCGGAACAGAACGCGATCGTGCCAATCACAACATCCGGCCAACCGATCATTCGCGCATCACTGCGCCGAGTTCTCGGCGCAGTGATGCAAGCGCGCGCGCAATAACGGCGTCAGCTTGCGCATCGGTCATCGTCGCATCGTCCCGTTGCATCGTGACCCGCACCCCGATGCTTTTCATCCCTTCCGCAATTTGGGCTCCGCGGTACTCGTCAAACACCTGCACGCTTTTGGCAAGTGTGCCGAGTGCGGCCACGATTGTTTCTTCAACGTCTTGGGCGGGGCGTTCGCTCGGAAGGACGAGAGCGATGTCCCGGACGGAAGCCGGAAAGCGAGAGATGGGTTTGTACCGCGGTGGGCGGAATAAGGGAACGTCTTGCAAGTATACGACTCCATAATAGACGGCGTTCCGCAAGCCATAAGCATGCACGAGTCGCGGATCAAGCTCACCGAAAAACGCGCACGGTTTTCCACGATAGAGCAGTGCCGAAGATTTTCCCGGGTGAAGCCCGCTGCGCTCGATACGCGTACTCTCGGCCCTGCATCCTGCGAGCAAATGCAGCAACAGTTCTGCGTCGCCTTTCAGTCGCAGAAAGTTATCGTCGTGCCAAGTTACCGCGGGGTGCACGCCGCGTAACGCAAAACCTATCGCGGAACTTTCGCGCGGGACGTCGTTTTCCAGCGCAAAGATGTGACCGATCTCGAAAATCTTCGCGAAGTTCTCCCGCTCATAGCGTGCAAACGTGGCCAATAACCCGGACGCTAAATCAAAGCGTAAATAGCGTTGATCTTCGGAGAGAGGATTGCGAACCTGAGCCGGCGGCTGTTCAAGTGCCAGTCCTGCCCGCGTGAGGCGTCGCGCGGGTTCCTGCGATTGGAGTGCATAGGTCATTACTTCCCGGTAACCGAGCGCAGCGAGTGCATCGGCAGCATTGCGCTCCACGGCGTAATCGCGGCTGGGTACCGAATGATGGCGCACTGCAGGCATAACCGTCTCCACCCGGTCGTAACCGGCCATCCGGCCGACCTCCTCAACGATGTCAGCACCTATTGCTATATCGGTGCGCCACCACGGGACTTGGACCCGCAGCAGCGTGGCGCTCGTCGCGGTGACCTGACAACCTAGGGAACGAAGGTGGCGGGCAACCTGCGATGCGCCAAGTGTAAAACCCAGCAATCGTTGTACTTCAGGCACCCAAAAATCAATGGTGGCAACTTGCGGTAAGGGATTTCCAAAGCGTTGCGGCGCGCGGGCCGTGGCTCCCGCCGCAGCGAGCAGTGCTGCAACTCGCGCTGCGCCGAAATCCGCCAACAGCGGAGGCAAGTTTCTTTCATGCCGCGCCGATGCATCGGTGCGCAAGCCAAGCGAAGCACTCATTCGCCGAACGCGAACCCCGCTGAAGGTCGCACTTTCTAGGAACACGCAGCGCGTCGAGCGAGTGACCTCACTGTCGCGTCCCCCCTTGAGACCCGCTAGACCTCTAGCTGCGTCTTCATCCGCAATGACCAATGCGCCGGGAGTCAAGGAAAACTCGACGTCGTCCAACGTGCGTAACCGCTCGCCTTGGCGAGCATCACGCACGATAAAGTGGCGGTCCCGGATCTTTGTGCCATCGTAGCAGTGCGTTGGTTGCCCCAGTTCGAGCATCACGTAATTCGAAATATCGACCACGCTATTGATGGGGCGTTGGCCGGCAAGCGCCAACCGGACGCGCATCCACAGCGGGGAATTCCCCACCGTCACGTTGTCGAAGCGTTGGACCACAAAGCGAAAGCAATCGGCGGTTTCGATGGTCACTCGCGGTTCCTCATGCGCGCTGCCGGGCGACGCGCCGTTAGAAGCAAAGAGTCCTTCGGTTTCCATGTGCAGCTCCGCCGGAACGCGCAGATCTTCATTTGTTGCGGCAGCGAGTTCGCGAGCGAGGCCCACCATGGACATGGCATCGGCGCGATTCGCCGTGATGTCCACGTCGAACACATCGTCCTGGAGATTGAAAAGCTGTACCACGTCGGCGCCGACAGGCGTCCCGACGTCGAGTTGCAAGATGCCCTCTTCGAACCATTCTGCGGGCAGACCGAGCTCGTCGGCGGAGCACATCATGCCTTCGGACTCGAAGCCGCGCATGCTGCGCCGCTCAATGATCAACCGCGGAAGCTGCGCTCCGATTGTCGCTACGGCTACAATCCCCCCGACGACCACGTTTGTTGCAGCGGTAGCAATCCGTACGGGCGCTGAGCCTCCGGTATCGATAACGGCAATCTGCAAACGGTCTGCGTTGGGATGCTTGTCGAGCGCCGCGACCTTGCCGGCGACGATTCCGGACAGCTTTGGACGACGCTCGATCCCGTCGACGGGAAAACCGATATTGGCCAGAGTGTCGGCTACGGCTTGCGAATTCGCCGGAAGCGCCACGTATTCGCGCAACCATGCAATCGGCGCTTTGATTAGAAGGCGCTCCCAACATGGTTCGAAATGTATCCATTCCCCGAAGGCGCGCCGACCTTCCATGCTCCCGTCAAGAGAATTGCTCCAAAAAAGCGGGATCGTTTTCATAAAAAAGGCGGATGTCGTCTATCCCGTATCGCGCAAGCGCTATGCGCTCGATTCCAAAGCCGAATGCCCACCCCGATACCGCTTGAGGATCGTACTTCACTTCGCGCAAAACGTTCGGGTGTACCATTCCCGCGCCCCCGAGTTCCAGCCAACCCGAGCCGCCGCACGTGCGGCACTCGCCGACATTGCCTTCGCACGCCGGACATGTAGCGTCCACTTCGGCACTGGGTTCCGTGAAAGGAAAAAAGGACGGCCTGAAACGCAATGCTTGCTCGGAGCCGAACATCTCACGGCACATGGCCGTCAAGATGCCTTTGAGATGTCCCATGTGAATGCCGGCGTCTACGAGTAACCCCTCGATTTGATGAAACATAAAAAGATGCCGCGCATCAACGGCGTCCCGTCGATAACACCTTCCCGGCACGACTACGGCTACCGGCGGTTGGAATTGTTGCATGGTGCGGATTTGCATCGGCGAGGTATGTGGACGCAGCAGAAGCTTGTCCGTGATGAAGAAAGAATCGAAGGATTCCCGTGCAGGGTGGTTCGCGGGAATGTTCAACGCATCAAAACTATAGTAGTCCGGCTCGATCTCGGGGCCGAGGACAATCGCAAAACCGCGGCGTTCAAAAAACGAACAGAGGTCGCCCATCGTCTGACGAATCGGGTGAAGCGCTCCCATCGCCGGCCGAAGACCGGGAAAGGTGACGTCGACGCGCTCCTTGAGAGCTTCGCGTAACGTTCCGGCCTCCAACGTACGACCGGTACCCTGGAGCTGGTCTTCCATCCGCGCGACGGCGTTGTTGATGACGGCGCCTGCGTCACGCCGCTCTTCGACCGGAAGCAATCCAATGCCGCGGCGCATCAGAGTGATCTCTCCGCTCCGTCCCAAGTACGCCACCCGGACCGAATCCAGGTCCTGGAGATCCTTCGCGCTCCTCAAGGCCTGCGCAAAGCGCTCGCTCAAGGCGGCCAATCGGGTCTCTAGTTCGCTCAGAGCATCTTCGTTGGACCTTTTTGACTCGAGCACGCCTTCGTCTGCGGGTCTTTTGTCCAAATTTCGTTGTTCTTTGGTCACGAAACCACAGCTTCTCTCCCTCATCGTGCCTCGTCCTCGAAACACATTCAAAGCGGTGTCCGAAACGGCTCAAGTCCGACAAGCGCCCCTGATGCGTGAAAGGGCATAAAAAAGCGTCCGGACTTTTAGGTTCCCGGACGCTTTGAAGAAACTTCCTTGAGACTAGGTCACTAAAGCGTCATCGGGCTTGGATGCAGGTGGCGGTACAGCAAGTACGCGTTGATTGATCCCGTGCTTGCGAAGAGTTTCCAGAAGAAGTCGGAGGTGGCCATGTGTGCGCTTTGTCCCCTTCTTTCGTAGTTCTCGGCGTCGCCGCCGCTTAAGACTGGAGTGAGTATACCACGGCTTTTTGGCACGGGATAGTCTTGACAAGAGTGCTCCGCTAGACAGTCTTGACAGCGTCGCCGCGGTGCGGCGGCTCCCGCTTGCTGGCCTCGTAGAGCAGGATGCTCCCAGCCACGGCGGCGTTGAGGCTTTCAACGGCCCCGCTCATAGGGATGGAGATCCTGTGGTCGCAAATCGACTCCCACCCGGCGAGTCCACGGCGTTCGTGGCCGATGGCGAGAATGGTCGGTCCGGACAGTCTAAACGTGTCGATGGGCTCCCCGCTGACATCTGAACCCACAATCACGAATCCGTACGTATTGGCCGCTGCGCGGACTGCTTGGGGGGACGCCACAGAGAGGCGCATTCTAAAGAACGAGCCCATTGCGGAACGCACGACTTTTGGGTGATGCGGTTGCACTCCGCGACTGCCGAAAATCACGCCCTGAATGCCGAATGCCTCTGCGCTGCGCAACAACGTCCCCGAATTCCCGGGGTCGTTCACATCCGCCAACAACAACACCTGATGGACGTCCGCCAAAAGTTCGGTGACCGGCAGCAACCGCATGGCCGCAACGGCGAGGACGCCACTGGGCGTCTCCAAATCCGAGAGTCGCGCGAAGTCCCGCGCATCGACCATGTACACCGATGTCCCGGAGTTCTCCAGGTCAATAGTGGACGGGCGTTTCAGAAACGCGGCACGAGTCACATACACCGCTTCCAGCGACACGCCGCTCACCTGCGCTTCGTGAATGAGGGTCCATCCCTCGAAGGCAAACTTTTGCTGTTGGCTTCTGCCCTTGTTGGTAAGCAACGCCTGTACCGCACGTACCCGGGGGCTATGTTTGCCCAGTGAGAGCGGCATCGCTTAGCGCAAGAAGCCCCGCCGGTAAAAAACCTCGTAACGAACCGAGATCGTCAGCAGTGCGACGATAATACTAGTTACAATCAAAACCGCCAGCTTGGGCATTCCGTGCGGCAGCAGCAACCCGTTCATGATGGTTAAGCCGATAGCGAAAAACACAATGAACAGGAAAAGAGTGGCCAATTCTTGCCGCAGACTCAACTAAACACGCGTCTCCCGGGCTCCGCAAAGCATGTCCCCAATTTCCTGTTTTTCACGCAGATACCCACGCGCGAAAAAGGGGTAGATTCGTTTTGTGCCCTCTAACATTGAAATCATCCGTTCGGTCAGGCCGTTTTCCGGCAAGAAATTCGCGGTCCGGGTTGACGACGTTTCTATCGACGGGCGAGTCCACGCATACGAGGTTGCGGAACATCCGGGAGGTTTCGCAATCGTTGCTCGCCCGAGCCCCGGCGAAATCGTTCTCGTCAAGCAGTATCGTCACGCCATCGAAGGCTACTTGTGGGAATTGCCCGCGGGGACGGCGGAGCCGGGCGAGGATCCACGAGACGGCGCGATTCGCGAGTTGCGTGAAGAGACCGGCTACGTTGCGGATTCAATGCGAAAGCTCTGGGAAGTGTATCCCAGCCCGGGAATCCTCACCGAGGTGATGCACCTGTTCCTTGCGGAGGGACTCTGCGCCGGCGAAGCCGATCCTGACGAAGGTGAGGAATTGGAAGCCCGCGTTGTTTCTCTGGCGGAAGCCTGGAAAATGCAGGAGCGCGGTGAATTGCGCGATGCCAAAACGCTTCTCGCCTTACTGTGGCTTCGCTCCGGCAAAAACTAGAAGGCCGGACTTGGCGCGCCGACGCCGCGTTTGAAAAATAGCTCGCGTCAACCAAACCGCTAGAGATTGCTTGCCTCGGGCGCCACTGAAGTATTTCGTTTAAGCTGACGATATACTGTGTAAGGAATCCCGCGAGGCTAACCTGGCGGTTGATTTTGCGCACGGAGGTTCAACTGCGAATTGGAAACACCCAAAGATATTGACGCAGTTCTGACGTTTCTTTTACACGATGGCGAGTCAGAAGTTACCGAGTCTCTGCTCGACCCGGAAGACGAAGTATATCTCGCTCGGTTGCTCGCCGCATTGCGTTCCGGGAAAAAAGCCATCTTCATCGTTGAAGATTCCGACGAAAAGTTGAAATATATGTTTAGTAATACGAGCAGAGCCGAAGCGGTGAGTATGCTAGGTAAAGTGATCGAATCGACCGGGCGCCGGTTGGCAAACAGCGACGATTAGGGGCTTTTCCTAAACTGGGCTTGTGCCTTCGCCTCACGGTAGTGACCGATATGTTCGTACACGTCGTCGGGAAACTTTAAGTCCCTGTAAACGTTCCCGGAGTCGAGCGCGTCCAGCAGATGCGCCATCATGCCATTTTTGCGAAGTTCATCCATGCGGTAACTCTAGCGGTAACTCTAGACGAACGAACGTTTGTTCGTCAAGAACAACCAAGCGGCAGATGTTACGAACCAGCGGGAACGCCGGAACTGGCCGCTTGGCTATCTTTCGCCATTCGCAGCAACGAGCCAAATGCGGCCGAATCGCTCACCGCAAGTTCAGCGAGCGCTTTCCGATTGAGCGTCACACCCGACTTTTTCAAACCGTTCATGAAGACGGAATACGTCATCCCTTCACGCCGGGCCGCCGCGTTGATGCGGCTGATCCAAAGCGAACGAAAATCGCGCTTGCGAACTCGGCGGTCGCGATACGCGTAGGCCAGAGAATGCAATAGAGCTTCGTTCGCAACCCGGTAATTGCGTCGGCGGGATGCGCGAAACCCCTTCACCAGTTTCATCACTTTCCGGCGGTGTTTTAGTCCGTGAACGCCGCGTTTAATACGTGCCATTTACTCGGTCGCTCCTATAACAAATACGGAATCGTCGGCGCCAAGCGCTTCAGATCACCTTTGAATGTGGGTTGATCTTTACGGAAGTTGCGCTTGCGCTTGCGCGTTTTCTTCGAGAGGATGTGTCCGCAACCGCTGAACTGGTGCCGGTGCGAAACCTTGCCGTTGGCGCTCACTTTTACACGTTTGGCGGTTCCGCGGTGTGTTCGAATTTTAGGCACTGGCCGACTCCTTTGCTTTGAGCACCTCGTCATGTTTGCGCTCCGCCGCCTCCTTTAGCGAAGAAAATTTTGGCGGCCCCGTAGGCACCGCGCGCGGAGCCAAAATCATAAACATATTTTTTCCTTCAAGTTTCGGCTCGCGCTCTATGGTTGCGATCGGCGCCAGGTCGACGGCCATTCGATCCAGCAGCTTTCGTCCGAAACCTGCGTAGGTAATTTCCCTGCCGCGAAACATGATGGTAACTTTCACTTTGCCGCCATCGGCCAGCAGACGTTCCGCCATGCGGGCTTTAGTCTCATAGTCGTGTGTCTCGATCTTGGGCCGAAGCTTGACTTCTTTCAGCTCCCAATTTTTTTGCTTCTTGCGCGCGTCCTTATCTTTTTTTGACTGCTCGTACTTGAGGCGGCCGTAGTCGCTGATCCGGCATACGGGGGGTGTCGCCGTTGGGGAAACTTCGATGAGGTCGAGCCCTGACTGTCTGGACATGGCCAGCGCGTCTTCGGTCAACATCACCCCCAGTTGCTTGCCCTCATCGTCGATGACGCGTACTTGACGGATGCGGATTTGGTCGTTCACACGGAGCGGTCGAGCTATGGCATTCCTCCAAAAAAAATGGCGTTGCCAGAAGCAACCCCACCCAGCGGAGCCAACCGCGCTCCAATGGAAGACCGGATCGCCCGCAGGCATCCGGTGAGGGTCGCAAGGACCCTGCTTCGGCTCAGGAAGTATACCAAAGGGCCGCCGTCAGGTCAACGCCACTCTTGCCGAGTCCTTCACGTGATTGCAATAATGCCAAAAGCTTGCCACACAACCCCTTCAACCGCATGAAGCGATCGCGAGCCCTTCGCTGATGAGTTATGCGGATGCAGTAGAACGCTTTGCCGGAGTATCGTTGCGCGAGTCCCCGCAGATCGCCGGGCATGGGAAGTCGCAAATCCTTACCACCGGCAAGCGATCGAAGAAGGCCGCATTATTGCTGCACGGGATGTCGGCTAGTCCCATGCAGTTCGTCGACCTGGCACAGCGGCTTCACAAACGGGGCTTCAATGTTCTCGTCCCTCGATTGCCGCGACACGGTTATCATGACCGCCTCAGTGATGAAATTGGTTCACTGACCGCCGATGAGCTGCGCGAAGCGACCATTGAGGCCATCGAGATAACTCGTGGACTTGGCGATCGAATCACGGTTGTGGGCTTCTCGCTCGGCGGGTTGTTAAGTTCTTGGGCCGCTCAATTTGAAGAGATGCATCGTGCAGTGAGCGTCGCGCCCTTCTTCGGTCCACCGTGGATGCCGTCCAACATCGGCCAACTCGTCGCGACATTAACACTAAAGCTCCCAAATCGTTACCCGTGGTGGGATCCGATTAAAAAAGAAAAGCAGATGCCCGAGCACGGGTATCCCCGGTACTCGACGCATGCCGTCGCGCAATCATATCACCTTATTCGCGACCTGTTTAGCTCCGCCCGACGGCGAGCCCCCGCCGCAGCGAACATCGTAATGGTGACAAATTACCGGGAAACAACGGTGAACAATGCCGTCGCTGCAAAGTTGGTGAAGCGATGGAGAAAACTCAAGCCCGGCGCGATCGAAACCTACCAATTTCGCGACTTACCGTTTTCTCACGACATTATCGAGCCGTTACGCAGCCCGGCAATTGTGGCGAAGGTGTACCCGGTGCTATTGGACCTTATCGATCGCTAGCAAATGCGGTGTTGCATTATTTTAGGGTCAACCTTATCCTGGAGAACTGCGGCCAACTCTCGGATCAAGTAGTCCAGCTCGGCGTCCTCGATGATAAGCGGTGGCGCCAGGCGTAGAACGTCTTGACGCGTATCCTTCGCAGCGATACCACGCTGCAAGAGTTGCGCAGAAATTTGTGCGGCTGGGGCGGCAAGTTCGATTCCCACCATCAAACCGCGGCCACGAACCTCCTTGATAATATCGGATTTCATGGCGATTAGCGCGTTAATGAGTTTGGCTCCCAGACGCGCGGAACGTTCCGGCAGCTTCTCATCAACGATGACGTTGAGCGCTTCTTGCGCGACCGCCGATGCGAGCGGATTGCCGCCGAAGGTGCTCCCGTGATCGCCCGGTTTGAAAAGTTCCAATAACTCCCGTGAAGCAAGCGCAGCTGATACCGGATAGAAACCGCCGCCCAAAGCTTTGCCGACCACCATAATATCCGGTTTCACACTCTCGTGATCGACGGCGAACAGGTCGCCGGTGCGCCCAAGTCCCGTTTGGATTTCATCGGCGATAAAAAGCACCCGATGTTCTTTGCAC
>JALZBG010000162.1 GCA_030947645.1 Vulcanimicrobiota bacterium
CTGCACGTTCGATGGGAAACGTTGCGAGTGCGGCTTCTTTAAAGGCGGCGCTGGGAACCGGAGGGATGCCGGTCCAGTGCCGCGGCAAGCGTTCGGCGTCGAAGCCTAGGGTCGCGCAATACCGTGCGTACGGTTTATTATATCGCAGCTGATGCGCAAAGATGCGCAAGGCTAGCGCGTTGAATCGATCGTCGCGCATTTGGGTGCCGCTTTCATGCCATGCGGTAATGTGGCCAAGAACCGCTTCATCGAGCGCATCGGCCTCCTGACGGTACGCGTTCACCGGCGGCGTCGGGAGGTCAGCAATCCGCTATTGAGCCCGCTGGTTGATAGCCCGCCGTTATAACGCGCGGATTCGACTTTGAGGCAACGGTCAACCACGACGGCGAGTCCGGCCTCGTCTGCCAACGCGATGGCTTGTTGGTTGATGACGCCATACTGAAACCAGATTGCCTTGGCCCCGTTTTCGATGGCCTCACGCGCAACCGCAACGACTTCCGCCGGTTTGCGAAACACGTCAACGATGTCCGGCGTGCCGCACTCGGCGACGTACGCGCGCAATGACGGGTAGGCTTTCACTCCGTCGATCGAGTGTAGTGTCGGATTGATGGGCGCGACCGCAAAGCGTCCCTGCGTGCGTAGATAACTGAACACCGTATAACTTGGCCGCAACGGTTTGTCCGATGCACCGACCATCGCGACGGTCCGCGACCCTTCGAGCAACGCACGGCGCGCCGCGATGCTGTCGAGAATCATGCCGGAACGCCGGCTGCGTGCACGTGCGTTGCCAGCAAGGCGCGTTCGAGATCCCAGGTCAAGTCTGCGGCATCTTCGAGGCCCACCGACAAACGTATCATTTGCGGATGAACTCCCGCTTTGCGCATATCTCCATCACTGAGTTGCGAATGCGTCGTCGAGGCAGGATGTATTACCAGACTCTTTGCGTCACCGACGTTTGCCAGGTGACTCCACAGTTCGAGACTATCGATGAATGTACGCCCCGCCTCGCGGCCACCGCGGATACCGAATGTAAAAATTGACCCCGCGCCTAGCGGCAAATACCGTTGTGCCAATTCATAGTAAGCGCTCTGCGGAAGATCCGGATAACTAACCCACTCTACTTCAGGGCGCTCGCGCAAAAATGCTGCGATGGTTTTGGCGTTGGCAACATGTTGCGCCATTCGAACCGGCAAGGTTTCCAAGCCTTGCAGCAGCAGCCATGCTTCCATCGGCGCTAGACTTGCTCCGACGTCGCGCAACACTTCAGCGCGAGCGCGCATCAGGAACGCGTATTCTCCGAAAGTCTCGGTAAAGCTCAGTTGATGGTAACCAGGGCTGGGATCGGAGAGTAAGGGAAAGCGGCCGCTTCTCCAATCGAACTTGCCGGACTCAACGACAACCCCACCGATAACCGTGCCATGGCCGGAAATAAACTTGGTTGCGGAATGCAACACGATGTCGGCGCCGTGTTCGATTGGCCGGCACAGATACGGCGAAGCGAAGGTGTTGTCAATCACCAGCGGTATCCCGGACCCGTGCGCCATCTGCGCGAGTGTGGCAATATCGCATACATCGCCCGCCGGATTGCCGATTGTTTCGGCAAACAGCAGTTTTGTGTTGGGGCGCACCGCTTGAAGGATTGCCGTCAAGTCGCCGGTCGGAACGAACGTGACTTCGATGCCCATGCGCTTGAGGGTCACGCTGAACTGCGTTACGGTGCCTCCGTACACGCTGGCGGATGAGACGAGGTGATCCCCCGATTGTGCCAGCGCAAGGACGGCGCACAATTGGGCCGCCAAACCGCTGGAAAACGCCACGGCGCCAAGGCCGCCTTCCAGACTGGCCATGCGTTCTTCGAACGCGGCAACTGTGGGATTGCTAATCCGGCTGTAAATGTGACCATAACTTCGTAGCGCAAACAATTCCGCCGCTTGCTCTGTTGAATCGAACACAAAGGCGGCCGTTTGATAGATTGGCGGAACTCTCGCTCCAGTGGCCGGGTCTGGAGGGGTGCCGGCGTGTAGCGCGCGAGTAGCGAACCCGAATTCATGTTTGTGCATGTCGGCCGTTCTTCGCGTTTTTGCGGGAGACCGCCCGCAGGCCGGGTAAGGTGATAGTTCGCCGCTGCGAATCGAAAGGATAGATTCCATGGGGATGACGATAACCGAAAAGATTTTGGCGCGCCACGCCGGGCTGCGTGAAGTGAGCCCCGGAGACATCATCAATGCGCGCGTTGATCTTGTTTTGGCGAATGAGCTTTCCGCTGCCGTCGCCATAGCGTCGTTCCGCAAAATGAAAGGCGCAAGCAAAGTCTTCGATAAGAATAAAATTGCACTGGTTGAGGATCACTTTGTTCCGGCTAAAGACGCACAGTCCGCCAGCCTCGCCAAGCTGATGAAAGACTTCGCAGCGGAGCAGGAGATCACGCATTTTTTCGATGTGGGTCGCGGTGGTATCGAACATGTTGTGCTGCCCGAAGAGGGACTCGTCGCACCGGGCGAAGTGATTGTGGGCGGTGATTCTCACACGTGCACCTACGGTGCACTGGGAGCCTTTGCGACGGGAATGGGTTCCACGGACATTGCGGCAGCGTTTGCTCTCGGCGAAGTGTGGTTAAAAGTTCCGCCGTCAATCAAGCTGGTGTACAACGGTAAACTGGGCGAGATGGTCTACGCCAAGGACGTAATGTTGAAAACTGTCGCGACCTTGGGGATCGACGGCGCCACGTACCGCTCAATCGAATTCAGCGGCAGTACCGTCGATGCGTTGTCAATCACCGGCCGAATCACGATGGCTAATATGGCGATTGAAGCGGGCGCCAAAAACGGCATTTTCCATGCCGATGAGAAAGCTATTGCGTACGTCACGGAACGTACCGACCGTCCCTTCCAAGTCGAGTCGAGCGATGCGGACGCAACGTACGAGCGCGTTGTGGAAATCAACTGCGCCGAGCTGGAGCCTCAAGTAGCCTTTCCCCACATGCCCGACAACGTTCGCCCGATCTCGCAAGTCCCCGACGACATCACCGTGGACCAAGTCTTCATCGGCTCGTGCACCAACGGATACATCGAGGACCTGCGTGTAGTGGCGAAGATTCTGCAGGGCGGGCGCATCGCGCGCAACTTGCGCGTTATCGTTAATCCCGGTTCGCAGAAAGTCTGGATGCAAGCTGCCGATGAGGGAATTCTCACCACGCTCGCCGCTGCGGGGTGTGCGGTAAATACTCCGGGGTGCGGGGCGTGCTTTGGCGGTCACATGGGGACGCTTGGCGATGGGGAGCGTTGCATTTCGACGACAAACCGCAATTACGTTGGCCGAATGGGCTCCGCGAAAGCAGAAGTTTTTCTCGCTTCACCTGCGACTTGTGCGGCGTCTGCCCTGGCCGGGAAAATCGTCGATCCGCGTTCGACGGCCCTGGTCGGAGTGTAACCATGCAGGCAACTCTACGTGGAACCGCCCACCGCTACGGAAAGAACGTCGATACCGACGTCATCATCCCGGGCAAATATTGCAGCATCGTCGATCCCGTCGAACTAGGTAAGCACGCGTTGGAAGGACTGGACCCCGAGTTTGCCACCAAAGTGCGCCTGGGAGATATAATCGTTGCGGAAACCAATTTCGGGTGCGGTTCGAGCAGAGAGGTTGCGCCAATCGCGCTGAAAAGCGCCGGAGTCTCGGCCGTCGTCGCCAAAAGCTTCGCGCGCATCTTCTATCGAAATGCATTAAACATCGGCCTTCCCATCCTCGAGTGTCCGCAAGCCGTCGATGACATTGCAAACGGTGAGGACATCGAAATTCAACCCGCCACCGGCACGATTCGCAATCATTCGCGAAACCGCGAGTATCGAGCCGCTGCGTTTCCACCGTTCATGCAGTCGTTAATCGATGCGGGGGGCCTCGTGCCGTACGTGGAAAAACGCTTGGCGGAACAGGCTACTGGCCGGTAATTGCCCGTTCGATTAGCTTGACTTTGGGACGATAGGCGGCAGTGAATGGAGTGTTCTCGCTGCCGGCTTGCATCATCCCGACCATGTCCGTTTTGCCGTCGACCGTTCCGCTGAAGATCAGTGTTGTGCCCTCTGGTTTTGTGACCACGATTCGGACTGCGTTCCCGTCAAGCGTCCCGGCTAACGGCGCATTCTTTCCGTCCTGCAGGTAGGTCCCCGTAAGCGTACCAGCTTGCTGCACGAGGTTGAAGTGCGAGTACGAAGTATCGTCCCGGTGCTGAACCTGCACCTCCCATACGCCGTCAAGGGTCTTGCGATTACCCTCTGGTGTGGGTGATGCGGCAGGGCTTGAAGATGGGAGTGCCGAGGCGGATGCTACGGCTTTGGGCGGCGCAATCGGAACCGTCACCGGAGAGGTTTCCCGCGGCAGCGCAGGAGGGGGTGGAGGCGGCGTGAGCGAGGGCTGGGCTTGGGGTTGAGCGACCGCGGGCGTGGCGTGCAGGCTGCGCGGGCCAGCCGCCGCAAAAGCAACCACGCCGATCGATATCATACCAAGGGCGGTGAACAGGCGGTTCATCGTGAGTGCTCCTCGCTTTCGGGTTGCCCAAACTCTTACGAGGGTCTGACGC
>JALZBG010000163.1 GCA_030947645.1 Vulcanimicrobiota bacterium
ATCGATGAGATTGTGCTTTTAGCCGCTGCGTGCTCGCACGCCGATGCTACAAGCACGATCCGGGGCATTCGCGCGCTTCGCGGCAAAGAATCCGATCGCATTGAGGCGATCCGCCGTATCCTTGGCAGCAGCGGCATCACTGTGGAGATTGCGCCTGACGCGATTACCATTGAGGGCGGTACGCCCCGCGCAACAGACGGGACCGTGGCCGTCGAGGGTGATCATCGCACCGCGATGGCGGTCGGCGCTCTAGCATGCCTTGCGGGCGAACTGCGCATCGACGACGACGTTCCTATTGCGGCTAGTTTCCCTACGTTTGTCTCAACACTTCGCACCGCACAATCGCATTGCGATTAGCGCACGTCTGCGATGAGCAAACGGATCGCGGCAAGTGCAAGCCGCACCGATTGCAGTCCTTGGTGCAACCCGGTTTCCCCGACCGCCAGGCGCGCCGTTTCGAATGCGGTCTTGATCCGCTGGAAATATCCGGGCACGAGGGCAGCGGAGGCGAAAAGGCGTTGCAGGTCGGACTTTGCCATTGGGACCTGCAAAAACATCGGTGCTTGTGGGATACGTTTGGTATGCTCAGATGTCTTACGCACGTTTGCCACAACGGACAGAATAGGGAGCGCGCTGACCATCAGCACCACGACGCAGAAATAAAACGTCAGAGCGCCGGGAGATCCCCAATTCACGACATCACGCCGCTGACGGTTTGCCGGGCGGTTTGTCCGACGCAGTGGCGGAGGGCGTAGCACTTTCCGTTTTCGCGCTGGGAGCGGCATCGGCTTGTGATGGTTTCGATTCCGGTTTTTCCGGTTTGTCGGACGTTTTCGATTCGGCTTTACGCGAATCGGTGATGTAGAATCCGGAACCCTTAAAAACGATTCCCGTCGGATTGAACAGACGGTTCAACTTGCCGCCGCAAACGGGACACGGTTCCTTGAAACTATCGTCGAAGCCATGCCGCACTTCCGTAATTCTCTGACATGCCGTGCATTGATAATCATAAAGAGGCATTGCTAGGAAGTATACTTCATGCGGCTTCTGGGGTCAAAAATCGGCGAGCACCACATCGGGCTGTTGATTATATTCGACGAGCCCCTTAAAGTGGATGAGTGAATCTCCGAGCGCTGTATCCAATCTGCGCCGCGCGGTGAACCGGTCGACGAGAAACCCCAATCTACCACCATAGGCCGGATAGTCAACCTTCAACATGATCCTGGAACTCGTGGACTTGCGTTCGATTCGAAACTCGATCCGCCGACGCACCGAATACGCACCCACCAGCGAAAGCAGGTGATTTTGCAAGTAGCGGTCCACTTCAAAAATTTGCTCCGGCTCACCGGGGATCGTCGACCGAACGATGACCTCGGATCCGACGTTCAGAGGTAGTTGCGGTTGGGCTAGTCGCACGCTACGGAGAAAAGACAGCCACACCGGCCACTTGTCCACAGCGCAGATGAGCGCGAAGGCAACCTCCGGCGTGCTGGATGAATCGACGGTTTGAACCACCGGGCTGGATGCGAAGAAGCGCGTGGGCCCCCTCTGCGTAATCATACGGGGCGATTAGGCGCCCCCATATCTTGTGCCTGCATCTCTGGTGCCACACTATTGGGCCTGAATTTGGTACGAATGGCGGCTGCAAAACCGACCAGGGTATTCACGCCCACCGGCAAAGCGCGCTCGTCGACCCGGAACTGGGCGCTGTGGCCTGGATGGATCGACCCCGCGGCCTCGCTGTATATTCCGAGGCGAATGAGCAACCCGGGAACTCGCTGAGCAAAGTACGCAAAGTCTTCGCCGCCCATCGTTGGCGGGGGAACCCTCACCGGAATGCCGGTCGCCTGCTCCACGTACGTCGAGAATGCCAGCGCAAGCGCCGAATCGTTTACCACCGGCGGGTAGCCATAGAGCACCTCCAGCGTCGCAGCGGCGCCATACGCCTCGGCGATTCCGTCGATGATGCGGCGCGCACGCGCTTCCAAACCGTTGCGGATTTCTTCATCGTGCGAGCGGAACGTCCCCGTCATGCTCACACGATCAGCGATGATGTTGTTGCGATAACCACCTTCGATGGTACCGACGGTGACGACGACGCTCTTTAGTGGGTCGATCTCTCGAGCCGCGATATTTTGAAGCGCCAGTACGATCGCGGCCGCGGCGGGAATCGCATCAACGGCCGTGTGGGGATACGCACCATGTCCACCCTTGCCTTTGACGGTGATGCGAAATTCGTCGGCGGCTGCGTTCACGGCCCCCGGTGCAATACCGATAGTCCCCGTATCCAAGCGCGTGTCGACGTGCAGCATGGCGACAGCGTCGACTCGTGGGTTATCGAGCGCGCCCGCTTCAATCATAGGAAGTGCGCCGCCGGGGCCTTCTTCGGCCGGCTGAAACAGGAGAACGACCGAGCCGGGCAAGTCCCTTCGGAATTGGAGTTCACGGGCAGCACCCAGGAGCATTGCCGTGTGCGCATCGTGCCCGCACGCATGCATAATACCAAGGTTCTGCGACGAGAACGGCTCGCCCGAAGCCTCGGTGATCGGCAAGGCATCCATGTCGGCTCGCAAGCCGGCTACCGGACCTTCTGTTCCACCGTCGATGATACCGACAACGCCCGTCCCCGCGACACGGCGATGCGGTATGCCCAATGAATCCAACTCCTGCTCGACCAGCGCCGCCGTGCGATTTTCTTCAAAACCCAGCTCCGGAAAGCGATGTACCTCGCGGCGCAATTCTGTGACGCGCTCGATCGTAGCGCGGGATGCCAAGAGTGTCATGTCCGCTCTACTACTCAGCGGTAAATTGCTAGCCCTTTCTCGAATTGTGCACGATGCTTTCGGCCGACGCCACGTTCGCTGAATTCGTGAACCAAACGACAATGTATTACAACGCCCATCAGCCCACGTATATGTCGTACCGCTCGCGCACGCACATTTCGGTGCCGTCGCTGCGGCGCGATGCCGAAATCGACCGTCAAATCGTCGTGCGCGTCAAGGACAACTATGCCATAATGCACGATTTGCCGCAGGGAGCCGAGCGTTTTGGACAGGCATTTCCGGTGATCGCGTACTTTGACCCGCTGGCGGGCAGCTTCCGGTACGAGTATCCGGCATTTATCAAAAACTTTCGCATCAATCGCGATTTTGCGATTACCTTAGATCGCGGCACGCCGCTGTATTTTGATCCGCTTGCTTCGAATCCAGCGGTGACCGTAGTCGCCGGCTACAGCCGCTACTATTACCCGCGCTTCGCCCAGGACTCGACTGATGCGGCGCCCCATCTTCAGCTTGAGGTCGTGCCGCCGGATTTTAGGGGCCCATATCCGAGCGATATTGTTATGAACACCGCAACCCGCATGCCCTCGCAAGTTCGGCTTCGCTCCACAGCTGCCGATACCGTGATTACGTTCGATTATGCCCTTTTGCAGCAACACTGGGTCATTACGCACTTTTCTTACGAGGAAACGCAATCTGCGGCAATCGCGCGCATCCACTTTAGGACGGACACTACCTTCGATGAGTTCGCTTTTCCCGACACTGCCCCGGACCCGCGGCTGGCGGGCTAAAGCCGTCGATTCGGAGAGGGAGAGATTCGAACTCTCGAGACGCTCATCACGTCTGCCCGCTTTCGAGGCGGGTGCCTTCAACCGCTCGACCACCTCTCCGCCCAACGGGTTCTGTCCTATTCGCGCCGGGTCTTGAAAAACGTTTGAAGTTGACTCGAAGTCTCTATTTCTAAGATACCCGCCGTGACCTCGACCTGATGATTGACTTTTGCAGAACCTAAAATGTCAAAAACGCTACCGGCGGCTCCGCCTTTAGGATCGCGGCATCCAAAGACCACCCGTTTGACGCGCGCTGCGATCAACGCACCCGCACACATGACGCACGGTTCCTTGGTTACATACACTGTAGCGTGTAGCAAACGCCAGGTCCGCAATTCGCGCGCAGCACGTTGCAACGCAATCATCTCGGCGTGTGCCGTCGCATCGTGCCTAGCTTCTTTTTCATTCTTAGTTTCAACGGTGAGTTGTCCACTGATCAGCACAACTCCAATGGGCACGTCACCCTCAAGCTCCGCTGCGCTCGCCACGGCGATTGCCCGTCGCATGAAGTGTTCATCCGAGCAACCGCGAGCTAGGAGCTTGTCGCCTAGAACAGATTCCAAAGGTATTGGTTGTACACTTCGTGATGATATTGGACTTCCTGCGCCTTTACGACCGTTCCCAGCAGACGCGCGCAGCGGTCGGCACTGGCTTGCTTGAGATCGGCATAACGCGCTTTGACTTCTTCCCCTAAAAGGTCGGTTGTCCAGTCGGCCTTGCGGAAACCCTCGAGCGCGTCGTAAATGTTGTCCGGCAAGTAGCGACTAGCTTGCCGCAAGTTTTCAACGTCGCTGATGTTGCCTTCAAGACCCGTCTTAAAAATAGCCAACAAAACCATGTATGGATTGGCATCGGGAGCGACCGAACGAACCTCAACGCGCGCGCTACGCTCGTTGCCGATCGGTATTCGGACCATCGATCCGCGGTCGACGGGTGAGGCCTTGATCTGATT
>JALZBG010000164.1 GCA_030947645.1 Vulcanimicrobiota bacterium
CTCGCGTCAGATACTTTCCCAGGCCTATGACGCACTACAAGCCCGCCTAGCAGCGTTGCCCGAGGACGATCGTAGCGCGTACGCGGCGCTGCCGTTTCACGCCCAGCTGTTGGCGGCTCATGCCGAGGATCGTTGGCCTTGAGGCTGTAGGCGCAGGCGTAAGAAGTCGTTCAAATCAGCGATCTCCGAGAAGTAAAGACGCTGTTTGGTTGAGACGTGTTCGATAAAACCACGCCAATCAGCACTTGTACCGCTGTCCGCTTCCTGCCAAATCCGTACCAAGAAAGCGTGTTCGGTACGCCGACGTTGCTTTGCCACATTTAAAGTGTAGATCGTGCACGTCGCGACGGCGTCCCAAAGCGTCTGGGACGGTCACGGGATTGCCGTGCGCTATCGTGACGGCAAGAAGAAAGAGGAGGCTCTCTGATGTCTACAACGTACGTCCGGCATACCGCCGTCGCAGCACTTATCCTAAGCTCGCTCTTATCGTCGCCCGCCTATGCCGATTCATCTACCTCTCCCAGCCCGTCGCCGGCAATTCACGAGGTAAAAATCGATCCGTGCGCCATGCTTGCCGCGCCGAACCTCGCCTCCGCGCTGGGCGTAGCTGTCCAAACCATTGGAACGCCGCAACGACCGAGCGCAAACCAATGCCTGTGGGCCGTCGCGGCTCACGGTAGCGCGACACCGGCGCAAACCGTCTTGCTGGTGCTGGACGCGAATGAAATGAAGAAGTCACCGTGTCGCGGTTTGAGCTGCTTGGGGCTCGCACGATCGATCGTCGGAATGATTCCCGGAGTTAATATTCCGGCGCCGATGGAGGCGGCTTTTGCCGATGCGCAACTTATTTCAGGCTTGGGCGATAAAGCCGCCTGGAAAAATGGGTGGCTTACCGTCGTCAAAGATCAAGTAGCTTTCCAGCTTCTGGTACAAGCTCCGGCAGCATCGCAAAGTCAACTCGAAGTTTCCCAAATTCTGGCGCAAAACGTCCTCACCCGGCTGTCAACTCGTAAGTAAGGAAAACGCGTGCCAATGACGCGCGGCTCGCGGCCGATCCGTGGATGCGCAAGATTTGCAGCGCGTAGCGAGCGCAACACCCTGGACACTCCGCCTGGGGTAGAAGTTTCCAGAAGCGGAACTCGCGCGAGGCGTCGGAAAGGTGCATGGAGGCTCGCGCAAGTGAGCGAACTGCAACTCTATCTACGAGAGAAAGGTTGATACGATGCTTTGACTTCTCAGGGACCTGGTGGAAGCGTGTATCGCTGCCTTTAAAAAACGGAAAGCAAAGAACGACCCGTTGAAACGATCCGATGAGGCGCTCAAATGAGCGCCGTGCCGATCAGCGCGTCGCGAGAAACGAGGGTCGCTAGGCGCGCTTCATCCAAATTTTCCGTCCTTGCGGGACGCTGCGGCAGCACCATATAACGCAGTTCAGCCGTACTGTCCCAAACCGAGATATGCACCTCATCGCCCAGGACAACCCCAAACTCGCGGAGCACGGCACGCGGCTCGCGTACCACGCGGGATCGATATGCCTCGCTCTTGTACCACGACGGTGAGGGCCCCAGCAGTGCGAGCGGATAGCACGAGCACAGCGTGCATACGATGATGTTGTGCAGACTCGGGCTATTCCTGACGACACGCAGGCGCACCGGAGCCCAATGCGAGAGATCTATGTTCAATTCATCAATCGCAGCATTCGCGTCCGTCAGTAGGCGTGCGCGGAAAGCGGGGTCGACCCACGCTCGGGCGGCGATGCGCGCGCCGTTGGCGGGACCTGCGCCCGCAAGTAGGCGTTCGATCACGCCGGTGATCTCTGCGTCACTAGTAATGCCGCGCTCTTCCAGCGTCTCCACGAGGCCGTTGACACGTTTTGTCGCACGCGCGGACGCGGATTCGTGATCGTGGTCATGCTCGTTCAAGGTAAGACTCCCAAAGCTCAGCGTGTATGACGTCGTTGCCTTCGGCATAAGAGCCCCAGACTTCGCGTGCATCGAATTCGACGGTATAGAGCGTCTCGAGAGGTACGTCCGCTGTTCCCGTGGCGCGAACGTCCGCTAAAGGGTAACAACCGTGAACGGCTTCGATGGTGCCGCGCTTCGCGCGCAGGTAGCGCGGCAGCCGATGATGCTCATCCGGATCTGCGCTGCTGGTCTTTACTCTATCACCGACGGCGAGACTCAAGCAACGACGCCTTTTTTTCGCAGCAGTGCTTCGATCGCCGTCAACCATTTTTCATAATACGACATGCCGAAGTACCTTCTGGGGTCGATCCGCTCGACGGCGTCACGAAATTCGTCCAGGTTGTAGATACCTCGGCCCATCAACACTCGATTGAGGGCAAGAACGCGTGCTTCCCATTCGGCGTGAAACGGCGGCTCGTCGATTATGGGCTGAACCGGGCCGAATCCGGACATGCCCCCGACATCGTTAATGCGGCTCATAGCGGGATGTTCCATTCTAAATCTCCGCACACCTTACGCATGCCGTCTTTGCCGAGCGGGGCAATTTCATTGTTAAGTCATTGTGAAACTTTTTGTCCGTTTGGTTTCGTTCTCTAGCAATCACGGCTTCAAACCGGAAGCGCGGAGGCAGAGCGAACGATGTTCAAACTAGTGAGCGCTTGTGTGGCACTGACCGTCGCCATCGCTACCTCAACGGTACTGTTTGTAGGCACGGCCTCGTCGGCGTATGGACGTGAACCCGCGCGTAGCGCGAAACCGCCGCGGGCTAGTGTCGCTGCGTCTCGTCCGGTAATCCTTCGTCGAACGGTTGCACCCGTAGTTCACTATCAGCGCCCGGTTGCACCGGTAGTTCACTATCAGCGCCCCGCTGCACCCGTAGTTCACTATCAGCGTTCCGTCGCACCGGTCGCTCGTCATCGGCGTCCCGCTGCACCAGTGGTTCGTTATCAGCGTCCCGTCGCACCGGTCGCTCATCAACGGCTGATTGTTCCTCTTGCACACCGTCAGAGTGTGATCGCGCCGGTCGCACATCATGAACGGCGGATTGTGCACATAGCGCATCCTCGACGTTCTTCACCGGTCGTAATTCATCGGCGGCTCGTTGCCCCAGTGGCGCATCATCAACGACTGACTCGACCGGCTTTTTCACATATTCCGTCGCGCGCGCATCTCGTACGCCACCGCATTGTTAAAGGGGCCGCTGTGGGAATCGCCGCTGCGCTCGCAGCCCGGCAGGTTCGGGACTCGCACCGCTTTATGTACGCTCGCCAAGTCAGCGTGCCCCAGATGCGCCGCAGGATTGTCCTCCGACGGATGCCTGCGCGCCGCTCAACACTGCGAGCCGTCGCGTACCTTGCCGGAACGGTCATCGGTAGAAACCGAAATTACATCGTTCTGCGTCCTAGCGTGGGCGGCGAAATTCCCGTTAGATTCGTCAATTCGCGCGATGCTGACGTTAATTTTGCCGAAGGTCAATTCGTCGCTCTTCCGGTGCGCTACTCACACGGAAGTTACTGCTACGCGCGCCGTTACCACTCTCGAAAAGATGCTGAGAATTATAGTTATTACAATTCCGGCTCGTACATGAACGGCCTTACTGTCCTCTCGCCTAGGTATTGGAATGACGGCGAAGCCGATGATATGTACCGCAGCTACTATGCTCAGAACACCATGTATTACGACGATGGTGACCCCGACGACATCAATGGGAATTATGCTGGCTACGGTTATAACTCGCATGGTTACTACGATCCCAACTACGACCCGTATTACAACAATGCCGATTACTCCACGTACGACCCCAATTACGATAATGCCGGCTATTCCGCGTACGACCCCTATTACAGCAATGCCAACTATTCTGCGTATAACCCCTATTACAACGACCCCAACTATTCCACGAACAACCCGTACTACGGCAACTACATGGGCAACAACGCCCTACAGACAATAGAGGGGATCATCATCGCGCGCACCGGTTCCAACCTGGTCGTGTTAACGCCGAACTTCACTCCCATGATCGTGGATGCGGGCGCCGCCATGGATTATGGCAACACCAACGGACCTCTGGTTGCCGGCCGCTGGATAACAGCTTACGGCTATTCGGCAAACAACACGTTCGTCGCAACCTTCCTCACATAAGATCAAGCAGCGCGCCTTCGGGCGCACTGCCCCCTATTAGGATTACAGCTTCCCGCAAAACAACGTACGACATCGTGCTCTGCGTATCGGGCGAGTAAGGTCGAGGGACACGCGTGTGTCACGATCGGTGCTACTTTCTCTGATGAACTCCGAACGGATTGCCTTCGGTATCTTTACACCAGCCGGACGAGCAACTGTCCCCGCCGTAGCGACGCAGCAGTTTTCCGCCAAGTTGCTGCACCTGCTCAATTGCCCTTTCAGCATCGGTAACGCCGAACATTGCGCCGCCTGACGGTCCGCGCGCAGCGCTCGGGTCTTTCGCGAGCGCGAACGCGCCACCGTCGGGGAGGTCGTATTCCACAAAGTACTCTGAGTCGAATGCGCTCGGGGTCAATCCGAAGAGCTTTTCATAAAATGCTCGTGCGCGCTTCATGTCGTCCACGAGGTACATTACGA
>JALZBG010000050.1 GCA_030947645.1 Vulcanimicrobiota bacterium
CCGTCGCGTCGACATTCCCCAGCGCGAAACCTCGCCGTCTGACCAGAGCGGCACATGCCCGCAATAATTCGATCGAATCTGCATCTTTCCAACGGAGATCGGTGCTTGGAAAATGCGTTCCAAGGTCTCCCAGCGCACAGGCACCCAACATGGCGTCGCTGATTGCGTGAGCCAGCACATCGGCATCGGAATGGCCCACGGCACCCTGCTCGGAGTCAATCGCAATACCGCCGAGCATCAGCCGCCTGCCGGGCTCCAAGCGATGAGCGTCGAAGCCGTGCCCGACGCGAACTATTGACTGGATCCCATGAAGGCGTCACGCGAGTTCCGCTTCGCCAAGTGAGAAAAATGAGTGGTATACAACGCCTTTTTTCCGGTGATAGCATCGAAACGGCCCCCGAATCCATGCAAGCGCTCCGAAGCAACGTACGCGCGAATTGCGACCCCCGAGGGCAAGTCTCGATCGACTGCGTCGACGGTCCCCTCCCGCATCTCAAGTTCTCGGCAAACCGCCTCAACCATACTTTCATCCACAAACGCCTCGACCAACAAAATTTCTTGTTCCCAAGGGTGAGCCGGCGCGCGCTCTTGTAAAAGCCGCTCCGCCCGAGCAAGGTCCTCAGGAACCGTGACTTTAAAGTTTTCCGTTGATCCGGGGACGACCAGCACGTTTACGCCAAGCCGTTCGAGTAAGGTCGCGTCGTCGTGGGCCTCGACGCAGTTTCGCACCGCGTCAGAATGCGCCCGTCGCAAATCGCGCGCCGTTGCAAATTGCGGCGTTTGCGCCGCCCACAGCTCCTGACGGTCCAGCGTCCGGGAAACCATTTGCTTGACCGGATCGACAACCTTGATGGTATCGAAGACGCGTACGGCCAACAGAGATGCCGTGCCCTCGCTTACCACGCGCATGCCGCTGCGTACGTCGTTGCCACGTACGAATGGGCGGGCACCGTCATGGATCAGTATGCACGCGCAGCGCTCGGGCATCGCGTCCAGCGCGGTTCGAACGCTGGCTTGACGAGTCGCGCCGCCCGAAATCACGCTAAACGGCTTTCCAATGCAAACCGTCGCCATCAAAGCGCGGACTTCTTCAATATTTTCCGGCTCGCTGGCTACGACGATCTCGACGACCTCGGGCATGTTCGCCAAGGTACCTACGGACCACGCCAGCATCGGCGCTCCTCCGAGTTTGACCAGTTGCTTTGGTCTGCCGAAACGGGTGCCGCGTCCCGCGGCTACAACGATAGCCCCCCAAAGCACTTAGTGTGCCGCCCCGGAAATGGCGTGACACAAAGGGCAGGTGCTTTTTCGTCGCCGCAAGGACCGAGGAGCGAAGAATGGCAGCGCCATTTGAACAACGAGGGACGCCGCGGAGGCGGAAAAGCGACAAGTGACTGTCCCGGCATTTCTGGGGCGGTACACTTAATGAGCCTCTCGTTTGAGTTTTGCGAAAATCATACGACCCGCTACTGTTTGGAGGACACTGGTCACTGAAACGTCCACATTTTCACCCACAAAGCGCTTCCCGTTCTCTACCACGATCATGGTGCCGTCGTCCAAATATCCGACCCCCTGATGCTGCTCCTTTCCGTCGCGAATCAGCGCCACGTGCAGTTCCTCGCCAGGGAGGACGACCGGCTTAACGGCGTTGGCAAGCTCGTTGATATTGAGTACCTCTACGCCCTCCACGTGCGCCACACGATTGAGGTTGTAATCGTTGGTAACGAGTTTGCCGCCGAGTTCCTGCGCTAAACGCACGAGCTTCGCATCAACGGCGCCACCGGCGACATCGTCGTAGTCGCGTTCGCTAATATCCAGACTCATCAGTTCTTGAAGCTTTCCCAACACTTCCAGTCCGCGCCGGCCGCGCGTGCGCTTCATCGAGTCCAGAGAATCGGCGATAAGTTGCAGCTCGCGTAACACAAATCTGGGCAAAACGAGGGGGCCCTCTAAAAAACCGCTTTCCACGATCTCCAAAATCCGTCCGTCAATGATGACGGAGGTGTCGACTATTTTAGGGATCGCCAGCCCGGAACGCGACGCAAGGCCCAATTGCGGCAAAGAAACTAGCCGTTGTTTCGCGCCGACGCGCGCCCCTAGGTAGGCGGCGAAGATGCTGATGACGATGTACAGCACGATTGCAAGATAGCTGCCTGCGACGCCGGCGAACGATATGAACTCCAGCAGTATAAAGCGAATCAGAAAGGCGATGACGAGTCCGGCAATCAGTCCAACCGCACCGCCGATCAGTTCTCCGGGGGCCAGATGCTCGATCGCTCCTTCGACAGTTGAAAGTTCGTCCTCGAACAACGTTTGAGCCACGGGCGCCAGTACCACACCGATCACCGCGCCAAGGACCGGCGCAGCGATGGTAAAAGCGTACTGCCAAAATTCGCTGGCAAAGTGCAGCGAGAAAACGTGCACGTAGGCTTCGTGGCCGAGAAGAAACCCGGTAATGCCGAATACGGATGCGAAGATTAACCGCAAAAGCGTGCCCGACATCATGCCGCTACTCACTCGAATGTGACAAATTCTCCGCAAACATCGTTGGCAAAAAAACGTCCTCGCTTCGTCAACTTGGCATGCGCATCGTCGATAGCCAGCAATCCCGCGTTGCGCAAGTCTTGGACGACGGCCGCATAGTAGTGCAAAAACTTTACATTATACTGTTGCTCGAAACGCTCGAAAGAAACGCCGGCGTTAGTTCGCAGGGCTAACATCACCGCTTCACCCACGCGAGCCGCCCCCCGCAGTTCTTCCCACTCCCCTGGAACCGGAACGTCGTCGAATACAGCTTGCATGTACCTTTCAAGCGATCGCGTGTGGCTGCAGCGCCGGCCGCTACGGAACGATGCCGCCCCGACGCCCAGTCCAACGTATTCCCCGTTTTGCCAATAGTTCGCGTTATGCAGGCACTCAAAACCCGGCTTGGCAAAATTGCTGATTTCATATTGCCGGTACCCTGCCTGCTCGAGCGTTTCCATTGCCAGTGAGTATAGCTCTGCCTCATGTCCATCATCACTAAAGGTTTGCGGTTCGCGCGCTCGCCACTCAAAGTACGGGGTTCCTTTCTCGACGGTCAGCCCGTAGGTTGAAATATGATCAACGTTCAGCTCGATTGCGCGCTGCATCGACAACAGCCAGCTTTGATGAGTTTGCCCCGGAATCGCAAACATCAAATCCATCGAGACGGCGGCGATGCCTGCTCTGCGCGCTCGTTCGACGACGGTGACCACATCGGCCGCCGAGTGACGGCGGCCAAGCGTGGCAATTTCAGCGCTATGAAACGACTGAACCCCGATCGAAAGCCGGCTGACGCCGGCATCACGGTACGCCTCGAAGTCCGTGCATAATTGCAGATCTGGGTTCACCTCGATACTGATTTCCGCGGCGCGAGCGATGCAGAACTTTTCCTTTATGCGTGCAATCAATGCGGCGAGTTGGAGAGGTTCATAGGTGTTCGGCGTACCGCCTCCCAGAAAGAGCGTCGCGGCGGGTTCCGGACGGCTGCGCTCAATTTCGAGAGTCAGCGCTTCCAAGTAGCGCTTTGCGAGTGACTTTTTATGCGGCCATTTCGCAAAATCGCAATACGGACAGATGTACGGGCAGAACGGCAAGTGCACGTAGATGCCTAGCATTACTTCTCATGCTCCCACGGAAAAAATTCCAACAGCTCCGGCACCGGCGTGCACGGCCAGCACGGGGCCTGCCTCGCTTATTCCCAAGTATCGCGGCGCAACCGGCAGCTTCTCGCGCAGCATCTCGTGCAAACGCATCGCCTCCTCGGGCGCCGCTGCATGCATCACCTCGATGCGTGCAACGGATGGGTCGGGCAATGCTTGCAGCGTTGCTTCAATCATGACCTGTCGTGCACGACCAAATGTCCGAACCTGCGCCTCGTGCTCGATCTTACCGTCAACGATGCGAAAAACGGGGAGTATTTTCACTAACGTACCCAACATGGCGGCGGCTCGTCCAACCCTTCCTGTGCGTACCGCGTGCGAAAGGTCCGGCAAAGTCGCAAACGCATGTTGCGCGTTGCGGTCGCGGCAGAGCGAACGCAAAACCTCCGGGGCGCTTGCACCGGCTTGCGCGAGCTCTGCCGCCCGCCTAACCTGCAGGCCGAGCCCCGCCGCGACCGTTTTGGAATCGATGACATGGATGCCGGCACCGGAAAATTGCCCGGCCGCAGCTCGCGCAGCATTAATGGTTCCCGAGAACGTTGGACTTAATACAACGCACACGATGTCACGACCGGCGGCCACATGCCCGGCAAAGACCTCTTCGAACATCTTAGAAGTGGGCGCGGAAGTGGCCGGTAATGCGCGTTCGTCCCTGAGTTTTTGGTAGAAATCTGCTCGCGTCAGTTCAGCGCCGTCCGTGTAGCGCCGCTCGCCGAACAGGACCAAAAGCGGCACAACATCGATGCGTAGGTCAGCCGCACTGGCCGCATCGATATCGCTCGTGCTATCCGTGACAATCGCGACGGGCACTAGCACACTTAGCTGAAACTAGATGGAACGAACGGAGCGGGGCTCACCATTCCCGCTATCTTGCCGACCACGTCGCCACGGACTTCCTCGGCGGCGGCTCGGCATGCGCTTTTCACCGCTAGCCGCGAGGCTCTTCCGTGCGTTACGATGCAGTCTCCGCGCAATCCCAAAAGCGGCGCGCCGCCATAGGTTTCATAGTCGAAACGGGTGCGCAAACGGTTCAGCGCCGGACGCATCAACACAGCACCAAGTTTAGTGATAAGATTTCCCTGTAAAATCGAGGTCCTTATGATCTGGCTCAACACCGAGACCGCTCCTTCGGCAACTTTGAGCACGACGTTGCCGACGAAACCATCCGCGACAATAACGTCCGCTACGTTGATTAAAATGTCTTTTCCCTCGATGTTGCCGACGAAATTGATTGGTGCGCGCTCCAGCCGCTTTGCCGCCAGGATGACTTGAGCGTTCCCTTTACTGCGCTCCTCTCCAACGGAAAGAATCGCCACTCTCGGATTCTCGATTTTCAGCACTGCTCGAGCGTACGCACTTCCCATGATGCCAAACTGTTCCAACCATTCGGCGCGACAATCGACGTTGGCTCCGGCGTCCAGCATCACCGTCGGTCCATGTAGCGCGGGCCAAACCGTCGCAATCGCGGGTCGATCGATACCTTCGATAGTGCGCAGACGAATCAGACCGATTGCTAAAAAAGCCCCGCTATTGCCGGCCGAAACGACGGCGTCCGCCGTGCGATCACGCACCATCGTGACGGCAACGCCCAAGCTGGTTTGATCGGCACTTCGCAACGCCTGGGAGGGGTTCTGATCCATCGGCACGGCGCTTGGTGCATGAACGACCTGAAGAGTGAGCGCAGCTTCGCCATGCAAAAGTGGCGCAATGCGTTCCCGGTCGCCAACGAGAATGATATCGGCGAATCCCTCGCCTTGGGCTAACAGCGCACCTTCAACGATTTCAAGCGGCGCGTGGTCCCCACCCATGGCATCGACGGCAATGCGCGGGCGGCGAGCGACTCCATCATTCATCGAGGGACACCAAATACTCGGCATTCGTCTGACCCCCGTAGTAATACTCGACCGCCACTCCACAGAACGCTTGGGAAATTTCCTCGCTCAACGCTTGTGCATCTGTTTCTTTTTGCGTCGCTCCGTAGTACAAGGTGACCAACCCACCGCCGGAGGCTCCCATCGCCGTTAAGACCGTCCGCGTCACTTCGCCTATGCAGCTCCCGCCGAACAGTTTCCCGCCGTAGCTTGCTGCAGGTTTGCCACTCCTCGCAACGGTCCCGCCGAATGTTGCGCCTCTGCCCGCAAAAACGACGCAAGCGCTCTTGACGCTGTCGGCCGCCTGCGTGAGAATTTCCGCCGTGGGATGTTTGCGCGAACGCAGCGCCAAGAGCGCCGCGATGACGCCGATACTGTCACGGACGGCAACAACCTCAACAAATTTTTTGGAACGAGCCGCAGCGCTTTGCGCGGCCGTGGCAAGGTTGGCATCGTCGATCAGCAAGAGGACCCGATCGGCAAGCGAGTTGTTAACGCCCGTGAGCAGTTCACGCATGCTTGGCTTGTGGTCGCCGGAGATTGTGATTTCTGCCCCCAACTCGCGCATGATCCGCTCGAAACCGCTTCCCTGGCTCACGGCAACCACTGAAAATTCAGGGCGAGTCCGATCTGCCTGGACGACGTTATGGTGCTGCTGTTCCATATCGTCCACTTTCAAACGTCGCACGCTTCCGTAACGGCGTGCGACCGAAGTAACGGCCTTCGGACTATCGGTGTGAATGTGTACTCTAAGGCTTGGGCATGCACCACCAACAATCAGTGAATCGCCCTTGCCGTGCAGGGCGTTTCGTACGATGGACGGTTCGCAACCGGCGTCCTCCAAGATGAACTCCGTACAGTATTTGTTCTTCCCGACCGCTCGCTCGGAAATAAACGGCGCTTGGGCGGGGCGTTGTGGGAAAGCGGTCCGGCTCACCGCATGACCGGGTCCGATGCGCAGGAACCCCTCGAGAAAATAGACGAAGCCCGCGGCCCCGGCATCCACGACGTTTGCTTCCTTGAGCACCGGCAATTGCTCCCGCGTTCTTTCGAGTGCAATAGCGGACGCGTCAAGCACGGCAACCATGAGTCGAAAAAAATCCCGCTCCCGCGCTGCGACTGTTCGCGCCGCTTGGGTTGCAGCCTCCGCTACGGAGATCATGGTCCCTTCCATCGGCCGCTCTAATGCGGCCTTGGCGCTAGCGACCGCTTCGCCCATCCCGTCGGCCATCGCCACCGTGTCGATTTCATGACGATCACGCACGGAGTACGCGAAACCTCGCAGCATCTGCGAGAGGATTACGCCAGAATTCCCCCGCGCCCCCATCAAGCTGCCCGCAGCGGCAGCCTCGGCTGCTTCGGTCAAATCGCAGCCGCCAACCTTTCCGGCTTCTAGCGCGGCGGCGCGTAGCGTGAGGTACATATTCGAGCCGGTGTCGCCGTCCGGCACCGGAAACACGTTCAAATCGTTGAGCTCGGCACTGTACTTCTTTACAAAGTGTGCCCCGGCAACGATGAATTTGGAGTAAGCGCGTCCGTCCAAGGCGGTAAGCTGCATCGCCAGGTGCGTTTTGGTCGGCGGGTGGTAATCCTTGTCACTGCCCTTCCCTCCGTGGTACCATGCCAAGGTTGTGTTTGCGCACACCCTTTAGAAGAGGATTCTATCATGGCCAAGCGCTGCGACGTATGCGGCAAAGGACCGATGGCCGGCAACAACGTCAGCCATGCGATGAATAAGACCAGACGGCGCTGGCTGCCAAACTTGCAGACTGCCCGTATCAACGACAACGGAATACATAGGACGGCGAAGGTCTGCACCGCATGTCTTCGTTCAAAAAAGGTCACTCGCGCCGTCTAAGTCCAGCGACCGCTTACTGTTGAAGATGATCCCAGCCACTGCTCACCAGTGGTTGTCGCGTGCTTGTCGTGCTTAGGAACACTCCGGCTCCGTCACTGACGCTTCCGATACAATGAAGTTCGCGCCGGAAGCGACGGTAAAACCGCCCGGCCAGGTGCGCAAACGATCTTTTTCGCACCGCGACGAGGAGTTCAAAATCCTCGCCGCCGCAGAGCGCAAATGCGTGCGCATCTTCGCCCAGGCACTCGGCGACGTACCGCGCGGCCGGCGCAACGGGGACGCTTTGTATCTCTGCGGAGCATCCGGACGCGCGACACATTCGTGCGAGGTCGCTCGAAAGGCCATCCGAGAGGTCCATCATGGCGTGCACTGAGGTTGACGCAGCCAACCAAGCTCCCTCCCGAAGCCGCGGCTGGGGCGTACGATGAATACGCACGGCTTGTTGCATGGCGGGTTCGTTGCGCGCCTCGGCTGAGGCCAACAGCAGTGGCTGCTGCAAAATCCTCAATCCCGCTTGACTTGCGCCGAGCGGCCCGGTAACCGCCAGAGCGTCCCCAGGCTGGGCGCCGCTCCGAAGTTTCAGGTGAGCCCGGCTAACTTCTCCTACGACGGTTACGCACAGCGAAACGCCGGGAGCACGCACAATGTCCCCTCCGGCAATAACGGTGCGCGTTTCTCGCGCCAGAGCACTCAGTCCGCGATACAGCTCGCAAGCAAATGGAGCGCCCACGGCCCTAGGTAACCCCAGCGCAACGGTCGCCAGCACAGGCCGCGCTCCCATGGCAGCCAAGTCGCTTAGTGCCGCACCGAGCGCTCGCGCGCCGAGGTCATGCGGCGCAATGGTGTCAAGGGTGAAGTGCACCCCCTCAATGGCCGCGTCGGTGCTAATGACGCTCAAGTTTGAACGCGAGGGTCGCCAGGCCGCTGCATCGTCGCCGATGCCGACGGCAAGCTTCTTGCCGTCCTCGGCCGTTAGGAGTGCAGTAACGGCGGCCACCAGGTCATCCTCAGTCAGCGCTCGGCTGCCCCTTGCAACTGGGCTCGGAAATCGCGAAGTGCATCGCCGGGGTTGGGAGCGTCGAAAATACCCGACCCGATAACCGCGAGCGTTGCGCCGGCTCGCGCTACTTCTAGAATGCACGAATGGCCGACCCCGCCGTCAACCTCCAGTTCGCATCGCGGATTGCGCTCGTCGATGAGTGTCCGCGCTTCCCGGATCTTCTGCAGCGAATGCGGTAGGAACGGTTGGCCGCCGAACCCGGGATTTACACTCATGATGACGAGCACGTCTACATCTTCGATAACATCGCGTACCATCCAGACGGGAGTTGAAGGGCAAACGCAGAGCCCGGCTTTTGCACCTAGCGTGCGAATTTGCGTTAATAATCGCTGCACGTGAGGAGTCGCTTCGTAGTGAAAGCTGATGATGTCGGCACCGGCGCTGCGGAACTCCGCGACGTATCGTTCCGGCTCGACGATCATCAAGTGACAGTCAAACGGAACCGTCGAGCACCCTCGCAAATCCGAGACGATTTTTGGTCCCCATGTAATGTTCGGAACGAAACGGCCGTCCATGATGTCCAGATGCAAAAAGTCGGCTCCGGCACTTTCCAATTCTTCAATCTGCCTTTTTATGCGCGCGAAGTCGGCGGAAAGCAGCGAGGGCGCAATCTTCAAAACTTGCCGGACTCTTTATTCGTCTCGTCTTTTCGCTTTTCGTCGTACACTGCAGGAGGTTCAACTCCCAAACGGGTTTCGCTCACAAGTGAGTTGTTGATGAACATATCGATGAGCGATGTTCCAACGGCAGTGACGGTAAAGTCAAGTTTTTGCGACGGTTGCGCATACGCGTCGAACAAGTTCCACTGCCCGGTAGCATCCGTCACGGTTACGCGGACTCTTTGCGGCTGATCGTTGCCTAGAGTGCCGGGCACGGAAGCCGTCACGTGCACCTGACGTACGATGTAGCCCGATTCATGCGGACCGGCACTTACCTGCAACGAGACCACGTCGAAGGGATCGATCTGTTGACCGGCGGCCGGAGTCTGTCGCACGACACGCCCGTGCGCAGGCGCACTGGAGCCCAGCGGTGTCCAAACGATCTGGCCCAAATGAACTTTTTCACGAGTTGCTTCGGCGCGCGCTTGCGTGATGTCTTGCCCCACAAAGTTCGGAACGCGCACGACCGCCGCGCCACCCTTAGAGATGGTCAAACTTACCGCCGAGCCTTCCCGTACGCTGGTGAGCGGTGCCGGATCTTGATCGATTACATGATTGGGCGGTACATCATCGTTGGGGAGGTACTTCGTTTTGACGATTTGCAGCCGTGCATGAGAAATGTCTAACCCTGCTTCCCGCAATGATTGGTAGCGTACGTCCGGCATCGAATAAATCTGCACGCCGTTGCTCACGATCAGCGATATTTGGCGCCCCTGCCGCACGCGCGCTCCCGGGGAAGGTTGCTGATTGATGATGACGTCTTTTGGATAGCGATCGCTTACCTGACGCGCGACAACCTGTGGATGCAATTTCAGGCGAGCTGCCTCCCCATTTGCGTCTGCTAAGGTTTGTCCGACTAAGGAAGGAACCAAGACGGCATTGGCACTGGGGAGCAAGAAGTCGTGGACGGAGCGCCCGAACCATACCACGACTCCGACAAACAATGCAAGCGCCAGCGGAAAAACCCAATCTCTGGGAAGAAACGCTCTCCATGCCCGGCGCGGGCGCCGATACCGCTGGTCGAGCTCACGCACCATCAATTAAGCCAGCGCCTCCAACGCCGCCTCGTTTACTTCTAGGTTCGAAAACACTCGTTGCGTATCTTCATGTTGTTCCAGGGCGTCCAGAAAATCCAAAACGGCTGGAAGCTCACGTTCCGGCGGTGAAACTCCGCTTTTTGTCTGCATACCCAAATATACTTGAGTTATTTTTGTTTTGCGCAGGCTAAACGCATCACGAACGCTTTGTAACGCGGTGGATTCGGTTATGATTTCTGAAGGATGGCCGTAGTGAACGTCGATAACGCCATCGATTAGGGCTTCTTCAGTCAGTTGATCTTCGCTCTTGTTTCCAGGATCGACCTCAACGACACCGCACGGCTCAAACATCCAGGCGACGCTGCCGCTCTCACCGAGCGATCCACCATGACGGCTGAAAAGGAAGCGCATTTCGGCCGCGCTCCTATTCCGGTTGTCGGTGGCGGCCTCTACGATGACCGCGATTGCGGCGGGACCATATCCTTCATAGCGGATTTCTTCGATCGCGCGTCCGCCCTCACCCGAGGCACGGGCGATCGCCCGTTTTATGGTATCCTGCGGCATATTGTTGTCGCGAGCTTTTTCAACCGCGATCTTCAAACGGTAGTTCGCTTCCGGGTCAGTCGACCCGGACTTGGCCGCAAGAATAAGCTCTTTGCTCAGCTTCGTGAACAATGCACCCCGCTGAGCATCGACCTTCCCTTTGCGGAGTTTGATGTTGTGCCATTTGGAATGTCCGGACAGAGTGGGTGCCTCCAAAGCGATGTCATACAGTTTCGCCTTCCGCCCAGGCGCCTCCTCAACGCTGCGTCATATTACCCAGTGTTCTTCCCACATCCGCGAGTGCCATTGATCCCAGGGGATCGGTGTGCCGGCGAGCACCGGGTAGAAAAAGACAAACGATAACACCACGGCAGCAAGATACGCGAAGGTGCCTACGCGCGTCCACAGACGGGCATCTGTGCGAAGATCACCGTATTGCCATAATCGTTGGAGCACGATCGCGTTACAAAGGACGATAATCGCGAGATTGGGATAAAAATGATACTCGAACGAAAGACGCGGCGAACCGATCCACGGCAACCATTGCAAAACGTATGCAACGACCAGCAAGACGTACCCCTTGTTGCGCTCCTTCCATCCCAGAAACCCCACGAACGGTACGGTAAGTACTCCGGCT
>JALZBG010000165.1 GCA_030947645.1 Vulcanimicrobiota bacterium
GATCATAATCATGTCGTTCGACATCGGCCGTGTAGGCCCAGGACAATTGGGGTGACTGATCTGCCGGCGACGGGTCCGCCGACCCATGAGCGATTTTGCCGATGATCTCTGCACGGTTTGTCGCGAACGCCAGCGCTTTTCGTACTTTTACGTCCGCAAAGAGTGGCCGGCGTAAATTGAAATCGATATGAGCGTATTGGAATGAGTGGATGCGAATGGCCTTGAGCCCTGAGTCGGGAGTCGCGATGGCGGTGTATCGCGGCCAATTGAGTCCCGTTCCGCGCGCCAGCAAATCGATTTCATGCGTTTGTAACTGTGTCAGCATGGTGTTTTCGTCGGGCATGATCTTGAAGATCACTTGGTCAAGTTTGGGTTTTCCCAAGTAGAATTGCGGAAAAGCCGCGAGTCTTACGCTGGTCCCTCGCTGCCACGATACGAATTTGAACGGTCCACTACCCACGGGCGCCGAATTGTACGTCGCCGTGTTGAGGGAGCCTTTCTCGTCATTGTACTTACCTAATATGTGCTCCGGCAGAATCGGAGCATTGCCATTCACGCCCCAGAGTTGTTGCAGGAACGGTGCATACAACCGCTTCATGTGGATCACGGCGATCTGTGGATTGCTGTAGTCGATGCTCGCAATATCTTTGTAGCCGTCGGTCGTCACTACGTTGTTGTGCGTGTTCATGACGGCTTTCCAGGTAAACCAGAGGTCTCTGCTGGTAAGGGGTCGACCATCGTGCCACTTGATGTTCGGACGCAACTTGTACTTGAGCGTCTTGCCGTCTTTGCTGACGTCGCCGTTCTCTATGGTCGGTACTTCTCTTAATGCATCTGCTATGGGTTGCGCCTTGTCGTTATAGCGCACCGCATATGAAAAGATGAACATCGATAAATCGCCGGTAATCGCGCTGCTTCCGAGCAATGGGTTGAGCGTCTTAGGATCGGCGTTTTCGGCGAACCTTAAAATGCCCGGCTTTGTCCAAGCGTGTCGTGAACCTTCGCTCGATCCGGTGGTTCCAGCACGCGTGCAAGCGTTCAAAGGAAGAGTTACGGTAAGAACCAGGAGCAGTAATCGATAAGGGGTCTTCAGCTTATTCGCGTCCTTCTTTGTGTGTAAGGCAACGGTTATTCGTCGCGCATATTTTGGGGATCTATCCGCTGGCGGGCACAAAATTCAAGATAGGCTCGCGGGGCAATTTCGGAGGGCTTGATCTCGCTGCGCCCTCCCCAGAACACGTTGGTGTAGGTCACCGGTATTCCAACGGAAGCGAGATGTTCGTCGATGGCGGCTTTATGCAACAGGACGATGTCTTTTTCCATGCCGTGGGTCACCCCCATGATGTTCACGTTGCGAAATTCGGGACCGCCTTCACGCCAGTATGCATGCGTCATGATGTGGTGACGTCCGACTTCGCGCCCAGTCTCGATCTCGCGGCCGGGCGGGACCGCCCAATGAAAGAGCGCGTTGTACCGCGTGACGCGCTGATTTCCCGCGGTGGGCTTCACATGTTCCAAGAATGTCGAAAAGCGTCCGATCACACGACGCTCGTCCAGGGACCTTGCCACGCGGTAAAATTCATCCAGCGCTATGCCTTCTTCACGAGCACGCGCTTGCCAAATGTCTGGAACGATTTCTTCGGGCGTGAACTCCCGCTTTAGTGCGACCAGCACCTTCCACTCCTGCGGCGTCAATTGCACGATTTCGGTGTCGCGCGCTTCGGCCGGCACGTCGGCTTTGCTCCCGGGAGGCATACCTCGCCTGCGGACGTGCCCAACTCCAAGCGCAAACAAACGTTTGGCCGGCATTAGACGGAAGCGTTCGGCGCCGACTTTCTCGCGCAGAAAACCGGCGTGTTTTCGTAAGGAAAAACCTTGCGGCACCTTGAGCGTCGTCCACAACCGGTAATGGGAACCGGCCGTCGCAGGGTCGGCCGTTCGAATGACGACGTGCCCGGAGAACGGATCTTCCTTGTACATGTAGTCGAACGCCGCATCGAGACGTTCGGATGGAACCTGCCACGCGACGAGCGATCCTTCCGCCAGATTCGTCGACAGCAGCGTTTGCCGAATGCGCCGGATCGTGCCCGCGCGCAGCATAACGACGAGGCGCTCGATGACCACCGGCAGGCCGATTCCGGTACGCCTGGCCAACTCGCTGAGCGGATCCTCCAGAAATCCTTCCAGCCGATCTTCCGAAACGGCCAGAATCGCGGCATTGATGGGATCGTCAACCAGTGCTGATGCAACGGTTGCAAGCTGTGGCATCCTCGCCGTATTAGCCGCCGCGCTCATGCGCGCCTCGGAGCTTCCCCGGACGAGCTCCTAGTGACCCGTAGATCCGCGCCGGATCGAGACAGAAGACGGAGAGGTCAGTTGTAAATCGTTCTCGCCCAATGCGAATAGAAAGTTCTGTTCGGCTTGGCGCAAGCCGTACACGGCGGTGAGTTGGTCATTTTCAGCCTGAGTCAAACCGACTTGTGCATTCAGCAACAGCGGCAATGTGGTCACGCCCGCGCGGTATTGAGCTTGCGTCGAGCCGAGCACTTGACGCGCTTTTGCTAACTCGGCCCGCACCTGATCTGAAGCGGCGCGTGCGCTGATCAAGTTGACCAGTGCCTGTTTCACGTTGAGTTGAATCCCTAACCGCGTTGTTTGCAGCGTTGCGACGGCTCGATCGATTTGCGCCCGCGCTTGTTCGGTCTGCGCCGCAGACAGGCCCTGATCGAACACCGGCAACGAGAACGTCGCTCCGATTTGATTGCTGCTCCGGAACTGCGAACCGTTGCTGTCGGTAGAGTTGACGCCCAAACTGGCGTTTCCCGAGATTGTCGGAGCGCGGCCCAGCCGCGCCGCACGCAGTGAAGCTTCGGCCGCCTCCAAACTGCGCTGCGCGGAAACAAAGTCCGGACGCAATGACAATGCACGGGTTACGGCTTGATCGTAGGTGAGAAGCGGTATCTGCGACAGACTGGCCGTGCGGATGACCGATGTGTCATCAACGGGACGCACGTTCGCGTTGGCGTCGATGCCCATCGCGTTTGCTAGAGCAGCAACGGCCGAAAGTTCGGTGCCTTGTGCCCGCACCACCGCAACGCGCGCCTGCACCGTCGGCAACTCCGCCGTTGCGATGTCCGCGCGAGCCGTCGTTCCGGCGCGAACCTGCGCGCGCACCAAGTTTTCTCCAGTTTGATTTTGGCGCACAACGGCAACCGCGACTACCGTTGCGCTCTCGGCGGCCAACGCGTTGTAATACGCATTGGCAACGGTAAAGGAAACGGTTTGCAACTGACGCTGATAGGTCTGCGCCGATGCAACCTCGCTGAGCGACGCCGCACGGATTTGCGTGGCCACTCGACCGCCGTCGAAGATCAACTGGCGCAATCCAAAGTTTGCGGTATTACTGATGAAGGAGCCGTTGCCGCCGGCCGAGCCGCCGCCGGAAAAGCCGCCCGTACCCGTGGCGCCCGACCCGCTAATTCCCGAACTCCCTCCGCCGAACCGAGTCGTCCCGGCGTTCAGCGAGAGAGCGGGGAGCGCGCCGGTGCGAGCCAGCGAGACGGCTGACTGCGCCAGCGCTTGATCCGCGCGCGCCGACGCGAGCACCGGCGAACGGGCCGCTCCGATCGCGATGGCTTGAGCCAGCGTCACACGTTGCGGAACTCCGATCACCGGGGCTCCCTCGGACACGCCTGGAGCAGGCGTGCCGTATGCCGGATACGGGATGCTTGTGGGACTCGATGCCGGCGTTTGTTGGCCACGTGCTTCGTGCGCACAAAGAACGAGTAGCGGAACGGCGAGCGTCAGGACGCGCCACATCTTCATTACTTTATCCAACTTAGCGCCCGGGACGTCCGCTGACGGCAACCATGGAACCGTTCTGCAAGGCATCCGGCCGCGTCGTGATGACGACCGTTCCGGGATGTATACGAGCGCTGCGCACTTCACTTAGCGTATCGGTTTGCAGCCCTAAAGCCACGGGAACTTCCGCCGCTTTTCCACCGGCGACGATAAAAACCGTTGTACCGCGCTCAGTTTGATTAACGGCGGTTCGCGGAACGACGATTGCACCGGGATGATGCTCCTTGCGCACCGTCATGGTGACTAACATCCCGCCGCGTAAAAGCGCCCCGGGATTCGGTTGGCGCACTCTTGCTCGATACGACAGCGTTCCCTGCGTGGGAACCGCGTTTACCGTTGCGATGGTTCCGGTAAAGGTCTTTCCCAGCAGCGTGCTGGTATGAAAAGATGTTGGCGTACCGGGATGTACGTAGGCCAGATCTTCGTCGGGAACGTTGGCATTGATGTACACTGTGTCAACTTCCGATAAACGCAGCACGGGTTGTTGTGGACCGGCCATCGCGCCCGGATCCATTAAACGCGCGGTAATGACACCCCCGAAGGGCGCGTATAATGCCGTTTGCGCGATTTGCGTTTGCAACACGCGCGCCTGCGCCTGCGCGGAAGCGATGGCCGCACGATCGGCAGAAGCGTTGGCCGACTGGACACCGGTTTGCTGAATGTTGCCGTGAGCGGTGT
>JALZBG010000166.1 GCA_030947645.1 Vulcanimicrobiota bacterium
GATGCGCAAACGTCCGATAAAACCGGCAGCTTCACCGGACAAGCCGACAACGCCGCCGGCGTACTCTAAGAGGCTGCTTGTGCTCTTGCCGACATCTTCAATCATTTTCATTCGAAAGGCGCTCCGCCCCGGGCTGCGCGCCCCCCAGCCGAGCTGGGGCCCCCGGGCGACATTCCCCGTGGGGCCTTCAAACAGGCCGTCAACAAGTCTAGGGGGACTCCAGGGTGGTGAGTTGCGTTAGCACTTCCTGCGTTGCTTCGATTCGGCGCACTGCTACGTTGCGCTCCGCGGTGAGGTTAAAGTGCACCTGGCTAACGTCGTCGAGGCGTTTGTCGACGAACTTCAGTTGTTTGCGCGCTTCGCGCTCGAATTCGGTGAAATACTGTTGTACAACTTGAAGGTACGCTTGTTGCTGCGAATCATCGATGATCGAACCATTTTTTAGCGCCGTTTCGATGGTGTCTTGTGCTTTCCGCATCTTCTTCTGCGTGATGTAAAATGCGCCTACTCGGCCTACTAACTCGCCAAATCGGCGCTCGTTATCCGGCATGCGCCAGGGAAGGAAAACCATGCGGTTCCAAGACCGCCGCTTGCATTCGGAAGAGTTTTGCAATGCCGGATTGTGCGAGTGCCAGCATTTCGTCCAGCTGGTGCCGGTCGAACGGCGCTGACTCGGCGGTGCCCTGAAGCTCGACAAATTTGGCGGTGTCCGTCATGGCCACGTTCATGTCCACTTCGGCGCGGCTATCTTCGTCGTAAGCGAGGTCTAGCAGCGCGGTGCCGCTCACAAAACCAACGCTCGTTGCGGCTAGGTGAGCTTGCAACGGCCATGCGTCCGCATTCTTTGCATCGAAGGTTTTAATCAGTGCCAGGGCAAGTGCCACGTACGCCCCGGTGACTGCTGCGGTGCGCGTTCCGCCATCCGCTTGAAGGACGTCGCAATCCAACCACACCGTGCGCTCTCCGAGCTTTTTCATGTCGGTAACCGCGCGCAAAGCTCGTCCGATAATGCGCTGTATCTCGTGGGTCCGCCCGCCTAAGCGTCCCTTTGTGACCTCCCGCTGCGTGCGCTCTTCTGTGGCTCGCGGCAGCATTGCATATTCTGCGCTCACCCAGCCGACACCGCGGCCCCTCATCCACTGCGGCACGCGGTCCTCTAGCGTTGCAGCGCATAGGATGCGGGTTTTGCCCACGCTGATCAGCGCGCTACCTTCCGGGTAAGCAAGGAAATTCGGTTCAATGGTTACCGCTCGCAGTTCATCGAAGGCGCGGCCGTCGCTGCGCCTCATTCGACGGTGACGGTTTTGGCGAGATTGCGAGGCTGGTCCACATCCTTACCTTCGATGTCTGCGATGTGATACGCCAGTAGTTGCAGTGGAATGATGTTCACCAATGGCGAGAGTAATTCGTCCACTTTCGGTACTCTGAAAACGTGGTCCGCGATGTGCTGTGCCTCTTCGTCTCCATGGTTTGCCACCGCAATAACTGGTGCTTCGCGGGATCTTGCCTCCAACAGGTTGGACACCATTTTCTCTCGCACGCGACCATCGGTCATGATGCCAATGACGGGAACGCGTGAATCAAGTAAAGCAATCGGGCCGTGTTTCATTTCCCCGGCGGCATATCCCTCGGCATGAATGTAGGAGATTTCTTTGAGTTTTAATGCCCCTTCAAGCGCTGTTGGAAAGTTAATATAACGACCGATAAACAATACCGAATCCGATTGGCGGATCTTCCGAGCTACCGCCTTGATTTCTTCGGACATATTGAGAACGACGTCCACGGCTTCAGGCAAAAGTTTCGTGTTATCCGCGATTTCACGCAGCCGGTCCAGCGGTGAGCTAGTGCGTAAGCGTGCCAGATACAACGCAAAGAGTGTCATAGCAACCACTTGAGATACGTAGGTCTTGGTTGCGGCGACGCCAATCTCCGGACCGCCCCGCGTGAAAAGTGCCCCGTCCGCCAGACGTGTCAAATGGGAACCAACAACGTTGCAGACACCTAAGACGCTCGAGCCGAGATCCTTGGCGATCTTCACCGCCTCGATAGTGTCCGCCGTTTCGCCCGATTGCGACATTGCGATGGTTAGCGCCCGAGTGTCGATGACAGGGTCGCCATAGCGGAATTCGCTTGCAAGTTCCATTTGAACCGGCACGTGAACCAGCGAGCGGAGCAGATACTGGCCAACCAATCCGGCGTGATACGCCGTACCGCAGCCGGTAATCGCTATTTTTGATATGTCGCGCAGCCGCGCCTCATCGATGCCAAGTTCGGACGAAAGTTGGACGTCGTTGCATTCATCGATGCGTCCACTTAACGTTTCTTTGATGACATTGGGCTGCTCGAAGATCTCTTTAAGCATGAAATGCTTGAAACCGGTTTTCTCAGCCGAGATGGCATCCCACGTGATTTGCACGCTATCGCGCTCGATCGGGCGACCGTCGTAGCCCGATAGTTGATAGCCGTCGCGACCTACCACGATCATCTCGCCCTCTTGCAGAATGAGTTCTTTGCGCGTGTACTGCAGGATTGCGGGCGTATCGGAAGCGACGAACATTTCTCCGTCACCAATACCGAGCACCAGCGGGCTTGCACCGTTCCGTGCAAAAAGCAAGTGGTCCGGATCGTCGGAGCTTATCACACCCAGCGCGTAAGCGCCGCGTACTTCAGCGAGCGTCGCGCGTACGGCGGATTCCAAGCCACCTGTATAATGCTCTTCGATTAAGTGGGCCAGCACTTCGGTGTCGGTTTCGCTTTTGAAGTTGTGACCGGCTTGCAGCAAACGGATGCGTAGGGAGGCGTAATTCTCAATGATGCCGTTATGCACCACGGCAATCCTGCCGGTGCAGTCGATGTGCGGATGCGCATTGGCATCGGAGGGCCGACCGTGTGTCGCCCAGCGCGTGTGCCCGATTCCTACGGTGCCGCTAATACGCTCGCCATTGTTCAGACGCTCCGCGAGGCGGGCGAGTTTGCCTTCGGCTTTCGTACCGGCAAGTGCGCCGTCGCTGTCAATGACGGCAATGCCGGCGGAATCGTAACCGCGGTACTCTAAGCGCTGCAGAGAGTCCAGGATTATAGGTACGCTATCTCGCCGGCCGATGTATCCAACTATGCCGCACATGATGAATCCTTACTTGATCCCTTCGCGCGTTCTTTTATACGGTATCTTACCGGCGGCGACTTCATTGAATGCGGTGGACACGGGTTTGTTGGGGTTCTCGTCGCTTATCAAAGGCGGGGCGCCGTTGTTCAGTTGCTTTGCACGCTTGGTAACAACGTTCACTAAGGTGAATTTCGAGTCAGCATGCTCGAGCAGTCCGTCAAGATCACCAAAAACCGAGTCACTCATGAATGTTCCAACTTCCTCAAAGAGTCGTCGTCATAGCGATGGATGCGAAATCGTTCTGCGTGAACGATGGCTTCGAGGTCGTCGACCGCATCCTGGGACCGGCGCTCTTCATTGATGACAATATAATGGAATTCTCGGATATAACGCACTTCTTCATGAGCGATTTCCAACCGCCGCGCAATTTCTTCGTTCGTCTCCGTTCGCCGCGCGAGTAGGCGCTTGCGCAGGTGCGAGAAGCGGTTCGGCAGCAGAAAAATGAGGACCGCGTCAGGAAAACCGCGCTTAATGGCCAGTGCGCCATTGACTTCCGGCTTCATAACGAGATCGTAGCCTTCCGTTAAAGTGCGCTCGACGAAATCGCGCGGCGTGCCGTAGAGATTGTCGTTGTAGGTTCGGTATTCGAGAAAATGGCCCGCCGCTTTGCGCTGTTCGAACTCCTCCCTAGTGAGAAAAAGGTACGCTTCCCCGTCTACTTCCCCGTCCCGGGGGAGCCGCGTCGTGGCCGACACCGAGTATTTGAGCCGAGGCATACGAAGCCTCAGCGCATCGACTAATGTATCCTTGCCGGCTCCCGACGGACCCGACACGACAAAAAGCAGACCCGGGCCGAACACGATAGATCTCCAAGTTGTGGTGAAAGCAGTGCCTTCCCACCAATTAGGAGTGTGCCCTTCCCAGGAACGCGAAAACCGCGCTGGATGTTTACCGACTGGTCGCTTATTGCCCGGGCGGCTGAAGAGCTGTCCGGGCTTCTCGCCGGCTCTCGCGTTCGTGAAGTAGGACAGTTGGGCGATGGGCGCTTTGCTTTGGTGCTCTGGAAAGCGGGACGCGAAGATTGCCTGGCGGTCGACGTTTTTGCTCCGACACCGCTGGTGACTCTGGAAACGGACCTGCCGGTGGTGCAGGCAGATCCGGGGTTCTTTCGGTCGGCGGCCGCGACGCTTTCCGGAATGCCGCTCACGCAGGTCAAAGCTCGCCGCGGAGATCGGATGATATGCGTCGAGTTTTCGAGGCGTTCGCGGTTCGGTGTTGAGAACGGTGCATCGCTGATTTTCGAACTCGTGCCCCGCTTCGGGAACATCATCTTACTGAAAGGCGGCACAATCGTCGCCGCCCTCAAGGAATTTTCATTCGCCCAAAACGCTTCTCGTCAGGTCGCGGCTGGCCACGCTTACGAAC
>JALZBG010000051.1 GCA_030947645.1 Vulcanimicrobiota bacterium
AGCTGCCACCGCGCGCGCAGCGGAAATCGAAGCCACGCATCACGCGCCCGTCGGCCTGTCCATTGCACAAAATGAAGCGGCGTCGGCTCAAACCGACCGGGCGGCAGCGATTGCAGATCAGCGTGCTAAAGCGCAGCAATTGAGTTATTGGAACAACGAAATCGCCCGCGAGCAAAGCCTCTACAGGCAGGGAGCAGTTTCCCAACAAGAATTGCAGGATGAACGGGCGCAAGCGGCTTCTGCAAGTTCTGCCTATCAGGGCGCCGTGCAACACGTCGCCTCAATGCAGCAACAAGTGCAGGCGGCGCAGTCGCGTACGATGGATGCGCGGGCTACCATTACGATGACCCAACAGCAGGCCCAATCCGCGCAATCGCAGGCGGTGCGCTCTGCCCGTGCTGCGCAAACCGCCGGAATCATGGCTGCTTACCGCACTGTAATTTCACCCGATGATGCAGTCGTCCTCAAACGTTTGGTGGACCCAGGTACATACGTGCAAGCCGGAACGCCAATTCTGCGCATTGCCGTGGTCAATCGTTTGCGCATTCAAGCGAACGTTGCGCAAGAAGACTTAGCCGGAATTAGTATCGGGACGCCGATGGAAGCACGCCTCTCAAATGGTAAGACGCTGCATGGCCGCGTATCGTCGGTCGCCCCGGCGGCAGACCCCACCACGCATACAGCACAAGTAGAAGCGATCGTTTCCGGTACCCCCAACATTTCGCCAGGCGGTTACGTGCGGGTTACCTTACACGCGCGTGGCATTACGACGTCCGGTGGTCTACAGGTACCGTCAGTTGCGATCGTTGGCGGTGGTTCATCCGCGGCGGTGTGGATTGATGATAATGGAAGCGCCCATCGCGTCCCCGTTCAAGTGCTTTCCGACGACGGCACGACGGCGTTGATCAAAGGCTCGCTGGCACGCACTGCGCGCGTCGTAACGGACGGCGCAAGTACGCTGGAAGAAGGCCAGGCGATCACGGAGCAGCACGGATGAATCCAAACGATCGAAGCATTGCCTCGTGGTCGCTGCGTAACCCATACGCCGTCCTCGCACTGTACACGGCGCTCGTGCTGGGAGCGATAGCAGCCGTACTGTTCTTTCTGCCAACGCGCATGATGCCCTATGTGCAGAGTCCGCTGATATCCGTGATCACCATGACGCCGGGGTACGCGCCGCGTGAGGTTGAGACATACTTCTCAAAACCGATTGAAGAGCGAATGACCGATCTCAAGGGAGTACGGTTCATCCGATCCATCTCGCAGCGCGACATTTCGATCGTAACGCTCCAATTTCAATACGGTGCGAATATGCAGCGCGCCCTGGTTGATGTTCAGCAACTTGTCAAACAGGCCGAAGGCGACTTGCCCTATGACCGGGCGAATCTTAAGCCCTCATACGTCATTCCGGTTGATCCGCTGAACACGCCTGTTCTCCAACTCGACGTTCAAGGCGAGGGTTGGGATCCGGTACAACTGCGTCAGTTCGTTGCAAACAATGTTGTTAGTAATTTAAAAACTGTCCCAGGCGTTCAGCAAGTGCTACCTTTTGGGGGGGTTCAACGACAGTTGCAAGTAATCGCCGATCGCGGGGCGCTGGCTTCGTACGGCCTCTCTTTGCTAGACATTCGCGATGCGCTCGATAAGCAGAACGCCAGCGCCTCAGGAGGCACCATTACCGGCGGTTCGCGCGAGACGATCATTCGCGGCGACCAGCGCGTGCAAGTGGCCAATGATTTGCTCGACTATCCCGTTTCAACGGTGGGTGATAAAACGGTTTACCTGCGTGATGTGGCGAGCGTCCAGGATGCCGCAGCCGAGCGACGCGGGGCCTATCGTTTCAACGGTCAGAATGGGCTTGAACTTTCAGTTATTGAAGAACCCGATGCAAGTTCTCCGAAAGTCATCGCGGCCGTCAACGAACGTCTGGCGCAAATCGAGCAACAACATCCGGGTCTGAAATTCACTTCCGCTTACGACAATTCACGGTTTGTTGGGGCGCTGACGGCTAACATGTTCGAGGAATTGCTCATCTCGGTAATTCTTGCCGGTGTCGTGTTGCTCGTCTTCTTGGAAGACGTCAGCGCGACTATGATCGTCATGACGTCCATTCCTACCTGTCTCGGATTAGCGATTCTCATGTTCGGGCCGATGCATTTCTCGATCAATAGTTCCAGCTTGGTTGGCTTACTGCTTGCGATCGGGCGGCTCGTCGATGATTCAATCGTCGTCGTCCATTCGGTGCACAAGCAAATCGCCGAGGGGAAGACTCCAGCGCGCGCAGCGGTGGATGGGACCATGCAAGTTATTCTTCCAATTGCAGCGGCGACCGGCGTCATGATCCTCGCCGTAATGCCTCTTTTGATCAGCGGCGGTATCACGCAGATCATGTTTGTCGGTCTGGTATGGCCCATCGTCTTCGCGCTCGTCGCTTCACTCGTCGTATCACTTACGCTAACGCCGCTATTGGCGGCATGGCTGTTCAAAGGTGAGGCCGATCCACGTGGTCCCTGGCGCACGAAGATTGACGACGCCGTTTCGCGAGCGTTGACTCCGGCGCGCCGTTTTCTTCGACGCGTTGAGGACGGCTATATGCATGGCTTAGCCTGGAGTTTGAAAAATCGCGGACTGGTGCTTGGCATTGCAGTCATAGCGACATATGTCGGCCTGAATCTGCTCCCCTTCATCGGCAGTGAGATGATGCCGCTCGCGGACACCGGTCAAGGATTTGCCTATTTTGAAACTGCTCCCGGAACGTCATTTTCCGGAAGTGCACAAAAAGCGCGGCGCTTTGAGAAGCTGCTCCTGGCGCAGCCCGAAGTGCAGAAAATTTCCGGCGAAATTGGCGAGTCGGCAAGCGGTGGATACTTCACTGGGCAAGCGATGGACGGGCCCAATCAAGTATCATACCTCATCACGTTCAAACCCAAGGAAGAACGTCGCCGTACGATTTGGCAAGTGATGGACGGAGTATACCTGGAGGCGACCTCGACGATTCCGGGCCTACGCCGCGTCGCGCTCAAGGAAATGGGCGCGGATGTCATGGCAAGTAATGCGGCACCGGTCGAACTGCTGATCACCGGTCCTGACCTTGCCGTTCTACAAAAACTCGGCCAGCAAGTTGCGCGCATCGCTCGCGGCGTCCCGGGACTCGTGCAAGTATCGACCTCGTGGGCGATGCAACAGCCAGAGGACCGGATCATCGTTGATCGTACGCGCGCCGCGCAACTTAGCCTAACTCCGCAAGACGTGCAGAATCAGGCGTATTATGCGTCGCATGGTGGACTAACGAGCGAATTCTTCAATCCGGACAACGTGCGGCACTCAACCATTCTCGTACGGTATGCTCAGATTGAGCGGGCAACGTCGGGGGATTTGGGAAAAGTTCAAATCACCGGCAAGAACGGGCAGAGCGTACCGCTCGCATCTCTTGCGACGATCGAACGAGGTGTTGGTCCGACCCTCATCGAGCATGACGGTCTCAGCCGCAGCGTCTCGGTTCTTGGCTACTATCGAAAAGGATCACGGGGCGAGATGGCGCTGGATATGGACGTCATGAACCGCGCGATGGCGCAAGTCAGCTTTCCCACCGGTTACACCTTCCAGATGCGTGGCGACATGACCGAGATGATGCAGAGTTTCGATCGCCTGCTGGGTGCCATGAAGATTGCAATAGTGTTCGTCTTTTTGTTGCTACTCGCGCAATTCCGCAGTTTTTCGCAGCCTTTGATCATGCTGCTTGCCATTCCGCTTGAACTGCTGGGTGTATTTGGAGGACTATTGCTGGCGCATCAGAGCCTCTCGACGGTTTCCATTCTTGGGATCGTGGTGGCCAACGGCATGGCGGTCAGCAACGCCATTCTCCTTTTAGACCTTATCATCCGCAAACGAGCGGAGGGGCTTTCACGCCATGACGCCATCCTTGCCGCGGGCCCCGTGCGTCTGCGCCCGATTTTAATGACGACGATCGTCAGTCTGATCGTGCTGATACCGGTTGCCTTTTTTCCGAAAACCGGAATCGACGCTTATTCCCCACTTGCGACCGTCATCATAGGCGGCCTGACGGTGTCGACCGTGTTGACATTGTTTGTTGTTCCCGTCTTGCACGACACCTTTGGAGACCTTGCAGGCCGCTGGAGTGCGCGCCGTGTTCCCAAGGTGGAGGTACTCAATGCGTGAGGTATTGATGCTCTCACTTAGCTTTTCGATGCTGCTGTCCACCCCGGCGCTGGCGGACCCGTTGACCTATAATGGCCCATTAACCATGAATCAAGCCGTAGCGCGAGCGCGCGACGCCGGCTTCGACGTGCGTCTCTTGCAAGCCGACGCTGAAACAGCTAAGGCACAAGCCAGGAGCGCTCGGGCGCAAACTCTTCCCCAAATCGGTGTTTCGGGAACGGTGTTAAAAGCCGACCTTCCGCAACTCGGAATGCCCGTCGCTCGGCAAACCTATTTCTCGGCAAATGCCTCAGTTCCGATTCTCGCCGCGAGCCAGTTGTTCTCTGCGCAGGCTGCCGCAATTGCCGGTGCGGGCAGCGAGATTTCGGTAGGCGAAGCGCGCAATGATGCCGCGTACGAAATCATACAGATCTATCACCGGGTTCAGCTCGCCGATGCGTTGATTGGCGCGCGTACGATCGGCCTTCAGGCGCAGCAAAATCACCTGCAGACTACGAAGTTGCGAGTAGCCGCAGGTAAGAGCCCACGCTATCTGTTGGCGCGTGATCGCGCGGCTTTAGCAGGCGCAGAGCAAGACCTCGAAGACGCTTCGGCGCAGCGTGATCAAGCGCTCAATGACCTCAAAGCAGCCTTAGACTACAATCTCGATTCTAAAATCCATGTCACGGATACTCTGCGAGTCGAGCCGTTCGATCTCACGCGGGACGCGGCCCTCACCCGTTCCCAAGAACTTCGGCCGGCTGTTGCCGCTGCCCGACGCCAACTCGATGCTGCGCAAACCCGGGTGCGAGCGGTGCGTGCTCAGTACATTCCGACAATTACCGGATCGGCCCAGACGTATAGCGGGTCGTCGTCTCCCGCGCTCGGTCATACGGGCTACCAGGTCGGAGTAAGCGCCAACCTACCGATTGTCGATGGTGGAACAAGATCTGCCGGCATCGCGCAAGCCGTCGCCGAGGTTCACCGGACCCAAACGCGGTACGAACAATTACGCTTATTCGCACAGCGCGATGTGTTGAATGCCTACCGTGAGCTACAGGCCGCATCGACGAATTTGCAGACGTCCCGCAGCGCGCGTGCCAACACGCAAGAACAACTTCGAATTGCGCAACTGCGGGAGGCTTCCGGCAAGGGCATCTATTTAGAAGTTTTGGATGCTCTAACGGTTGCCGCAAACGCCCGAGAAAACGTCCTGTCTGCCATAACGCGCTATGACAACGCCGTAGCCGGTGTGCAACATGGCACCGGCGATCTCTCAATTATAAAATGAGGATGTATGAAAAAAATCGCTGCCCTCGTCGCTGCTACGCTGCTGATTGCAGGCTGTAGTTCCAAAGGCAAAGACACACAACAATCCAATTCGGGCGTGTCCGGTCCTGACGACTTAGGGATCACCACCGCATTTATTCCAAATCCACCTCAAAAGGGGCCCGAGACCATGACCATTACGCTCAAAGATCGCACCGGCGCGTTGGTCCGAGGGGCGGTTGTCAAAGTGCAAACCACGATGCCATCGATGTCGATGAGCGGACCTTCCAGCGTCGCTCACGACAACGGCGACGGTACGTATTCCGCTCGCTTTAACCTGCAATACGCCACAGGTTGGCAGTTCGCAATATCTGCTAAGGCCAAAAGCAAGAACGGCCGTACCGAAGTAAGAGCCGACGTCAAATAATTTGTTCCGAGCAATTTGGCGAAAAGTCCTCTCCCTGAGATCTCGCGTTCGCGAAAAATTTCACACCCGGTTGGAATGCGGCTTTCACGAGTATTATGCAGTCGAAAAGCAGGGCGATAGGGCCTCAGAGGGACGGGTTCGTTGTGTATGCCAGGCAGCGGAAACTATGAGTGATTCCGGCACGCAGTCGCCGTCGGCTCGCACGGCAGTTAAGCATCGGCCCATACTCAATTCTTAGAAGCCTTAGCCGAACTATACGTTATGCTGTTGCGTTACTAGCTAGTAACGTTAACGACGATAGCCCGCCGTGACGCGCACTACAAATCGAAGCATCTGCCCGTTGGAGAAAGTAACATGTCTGGCCAGAGTACCTCTTCGTCGTTACTCGCCTCTCTGAAGTGCTGGTCTCTCGCATGGTTAAGAAGCGTCCGCGAAAGCAAAGTTGAGCGTCAGCTTCGTTGCCGTTACCCGGACATTAGTTTGGCTGAAGGGGTCATCGTGAAGGCTCCTCACAAACTATTCGCGGGAAAGAGGCTGTTTCTAGACGTCAGGTCATATCTAAACTGCGCCGGTGGCGATTGGAATGACGGGGCCGGTTACATTAAGACCGGTGACAACGTGGAAATAGGACCATACAGCGTCCTATGGGGTGCGGGTGGAATCACGTTGGGAAACAATGTGCACATCGGCTCTCATGTCAGCATCACCGCTCACGAAGCTAAGCAAATCCGCCCCGACAACCTTGACGCTTTCAAGCCGCTTGAGATGGAGTTCAATCCGGTTGTCATTGGAGACCACGTCCTCGTGTGCTCCGGTACCGTTATCATTCCGGGTGTCACAATCGGCCACCACGCGATGATCGCCGGCGGCGCCCTCGTTACTCGCGACATACCGCCGTACGCGCTAGCGGTAGGCTGCCCGGCGCGGGTCATCCGATACAGCAATGAACAAGAGCAGGCACAACACGTCAATGCAACAGAGGCATTAGCGAATACTGCATAACCATGCTCCACTCAGCGAAGGTGTTCGCCTCGATAATGAGGCCCGATGAAACCACCCGTTAAGAATTGCACGAGCGCCGCAAACGCTCGGAAGCATTTGAGCTCTACGCTATCTTTTCTCGCACGCTGGGTGACCGCAATGGCAATGGTCGTGTCCCGTAGCCGATTTGCAGTCTTCGCTGCAATATTCACCCGAAGAAGCCTCGCATTTACAGGCTGAACCTTTGCATTTCATTATATCTACCTCCAGCGTTTCGTGTACCCAAAAAACATGGAACTACTCGCCGTACCACCCACGCAGAAACGCTCGCATTTCGCCAATTTCCCTGCCCTGTGAACTGACGATGTTCCTCGCCAGTGACTTGAGCTGGCGGCGGTGGCCGTAGCGCACTTCGATTCGGGCCATACCGATAGCGGACTGATGATGCGGGATCATCATCTTCATGAAGTCGCGATCAGTATCGCCCGACATGCGCATGTTCTTCATGCTGTCGTTCATTCGTGACATCGCCTCTTGCATCTGCACATCCGCGGAACTCATCTTACTGTTCATCGCTCCCATGGAGCTTGCAGCTTGAGCTGACAAAAACGATCCGCGCATACCTGTGGCCGTGCCTATGCCGAGTGCAAATGCGATGATTCCATATAGATATTTTTCATGTCTAACTTCCTAAAATCAGCTATTGTTGCTTTTTGCTCTGAAGTGCTCGTCGTAGCTCGTTGTAAGCGTCCTTGTCGGCCGCTATTAGATCTACAAAGCCGTGGATCGCCGCGGCGCCTTGGGCGTCAATTAAACCAGCCAGCACATGCGTGGCCATAGCGCTTTTAGACTGGTTGCGCGTAAGGGCCGCCGCATACGTACTATCCGTGCGACCTTTTTTGATGAAGCCTTTTTCACCAAACGTCCAAGTTCTGTGTGAATCGTGGTGTATGCGACCGGAGCCTGAGCATCAAGTGTTTCATGCAGACCTCCGGGAGTCTGCGGACCATATCACATAAATATTCCAGCACGGAGGCTTGCCGGTGCCCGAGTATCTCCTCTGCGCTGCGTTCAGCCGGTTTGTACGACTGCTTGATCATGGGGTTGCGCGGTTTTATTCAACGTTTACCTCGGTGAGCCCCAGCGCCGTCGGTTTCTTCTCCGTCGTTGGTAATGTGATGATTGATGTGGCAGTGCAAGAGGCACTTACCCTTTCGACGGGCCGTCCATACAACGTCGTAGCGCTCTCCCGGCGCTACGAGCACCGTGTCCTTTTGCAGGCCTGCCGCCGCAAGCACCGGGTTACGGCGGTCGCTACTAATACTAGGCAGTGACATTGTGAAAAGGATTTGACGCTCTTTCAAGGCCATGCATGGCACTCATGTCATCGCTTGCCGACTGCATGGCGCTGCCGGCAGCCGCCATTGCAAGTTCCTGCGTGCGATAAAAATCGGGGACTGCGCATTCCATTGGCACGGTTTTAGAACTGAACCACAAATTGGGCTACAATCCGTTCTCGGCGAGCACGAGTTCAGCCAATCCTTATTTGGCCGGACTTTTCGTGGTGGAGATGAGAGGATTCGAACCTCCCCTTACATGCGAATTTGATTTCGGACTTGTGCAGCAAAATGCACCGAGCGGCAAACACCTGTAAGATCAACGGTTTCGCGGTTTTGTATACTGCAACAAGCGGCAGCCAAGTGCGGCTTAATGCGCCTCAATTGGTCTACAATTGGGCTACGTCCGCGTCCAATGTGGGCGAGCTCTCACAGTAACCGGGTTTCGTAACGGTGAGTCTCCCCGAAGCTTGCCACGGTTATTGAAGGGTAGCGCAAAGGATTGTCAGAGCGCTATTCGTTTGAGCGGCTTGCGCGGGCGCGGCGAGCGCTGCGATAAACAGAAAAGCAACGATTGCACGAAGCATAAAGGTCTCCGATCTGCGTCTTATTTGCGCTGCAGGGGTAGTTCGTCGATTATTGCCGCGCGTAAGGATGCATCCGTTGTCTCGGGCCAAACGGCGAAGCTGGAACGGCGCATACCGCGGGGATACCCGCCGTTCGGGTAACGCCGCAACCAGTCTTCCGACAACACGGCAAGGTATTCGAAATTTTCCCATAAGATGGGCTGCGCAATTATAATTCGGCGCTGGGTGACCAGGGGCCCGAAGCCTTGCCAGACTTCAGCGACCACGGCAGACCATATCTCGCAAAATACGCGCCGGTCAATGATCTCGTTCTTCACAAGGAGACCTAAGGTCTCGAAGAAGTTCGCAACAGAAGCGAGCTTGCGGTATTCCTCAGGCAGATCGTGAAACCAGGAAGGTCGCAGCAGTGCGCAACGTACGTCGGTCTGCTGTAGCCGTTCGGGAAGCTCCGCGCGAATGAACCGTATCATTTCTGCAAACGCGGGCGATTCGATGACTTCGTGCGCGTGGTTAATACCGGCGATTTGATTGCTTGCTCGCATGTGACGCAGTTGCCTGATGGCCGCCATAGCTGACCCGGCGATCACGACGAACGTTCCTACTGTAGCAGCTGCGATGACCCACTCTGGCGACATGGTCATCCTCCTTGGGACCCGCGGTCCCTTCGCGTCACAACTTTTCGACCGCGTAATCGGTCAGCTCGCCAACATTGATATTTAGGACTGGCTCTTCATCAGCCATGTTTTACTCCCATTCCCGTTTATCTCTTGACTTCGTGCGAAACCGGCCGTCTCCGGCCCCTCGCTAAAGCGTCCATCTGAAGACGTACAGCAGTGCGTATACGGACCACGCGATCGCGGCAACGATTCGTATCCTCAATGTACGCAATGATTAATGCAACGATTGCCATCGGTTTGGATGAACCCTTTATCATCCAAAATTTCGTGCCCACACGGGCTGCAAAGCGGCCTCTACGGGGGTCGGCGCTTTGGGACTACCTCACATTCAGGACACCAGCCTTTGCCCGGTCCAAACAATGCTTCAGAAGCACGTTTGACTAGCTCGGTTGCCGTATCAACCCCGCCCTCACGATCGGATTATGGACGGCGCGGCGCTTCCCAGCGCGCGACCTGCTGCCGTATATCATCGCGCAGGTGGTCTGATGCGAAGGCTCCGCTTCGCATCAAGTGGCTAACCGACAGCTATATCGACATCCCAATTTGGCGTTAGGCTGCTGCAGGCATCTCCAATAGTCCAGCATAACGGAAGCGCGTGACGCCAGAATGGATAGCGGCGATCGCTTCCCTCTTAACGTTTTTTGTGATCGGCGCATCAGCGATAGCCGCGCTCGTTCAGCTTCGGCACTTGAAGAGCAGCAACGAGCTGATCGCATTAAACGACTTTCGTCAGGCCCTCGAGTCAGAACGATTTCAAACGGCGATAAGCGAAATTCAGGAGCGCCTTCCGGCGCTCGTCGCGGATCCACGATTTCGTAAGCGGCTAGCCGCTGCGAATAACTTGCGGGAGCTACCGGAACTTGAACCGGTCATTATTGTCGCTAACCTCTTTGAAACGCTTGGCGGCTTCGTCATGCACGGCATGATCGACAGAAATCTCGTGTGCCAGCTCTGGGGACGCGTCATTCGGCCAGTATGGCGGATGCTGGCTCCGCTACTCGCGAACATTCGCATCGCGATGGAGTCGCCGACGACGTGGGAAAGCTTCGAATATCTCGCCGTACTGGCACAAGACTTCAATGCCGCGCATCCGCTTGGATCATATCCACTAAACATGCGTCGTGCTGCCCCAGAAACAATCTGGCCCGAGCTGCGCAGCGCTGCTCCTTAACCGTCCGCATCGCCGTAGCGATTATTAGCTCCGCTGAAACCGCCAACGTTCACGCTCTAGCCGCGCAACATTTAGCTGCCTGAGACATGGCAGTCGGCCGGCGATGCAGGCGCTAGGAATCGAAATGTTAGTGGAGCCGACGATCGGACTTGAACCGATGCAGTTGCGACGAGAAGCCGGTGACAGCCCCGTCATTTTCTGAAGCTCGTCCGGGTAACGCGCCCCTTCTATCGGAATTTTTGAGGCGGCGTTATCGATTTCGCGCAGCGCGACCGCCGCTGCCGGCGTCCTCTATGCGATCGCGAGCGGCAAACCGGGCTTCGTTGTCGGTACCTTCGCAAGCAACAAGTACAAGGAGTTCGAGGCGGTATGCCCGTGTGGCCAGCAGACCGAATAAAGCCAAGAGTTCCTTGCGGACGTCCCGCACCTCACGCTTGGTCGGGCACCTCCAACACGGAATTCGAGGTGATGGCCTTTCATAGCAGCGTTCGCCTGGCGATCGGCGTCTATATCGTCCTGTAGATCGCGGCTGAGATCGCACATCATGTTCGTGTATCGGCCGAGGGGGCGTCAATGACTTCCGCGAATTCAATCCACACGTCGCTTTCGTCGAAGATCACTAGGCTATAAGCGTAAGACGATCTCTCGAAAAAGTGGGCGACAAGATAC